>NZ_JBITDA010000004.1:132117-405764 GCF_044453765.1 Streptomyces sp. NPDC051636
GGGGGCGGGGGGCGGGGCCGGCCCCCACCCGCGCTTGCCCCCCGGGCGCCGGCCGGGTGGCCCCCACCGCCCGCTGTGTCCCCCCCGCAGGGCGCGGGGGGGGGGGGGGGCCCCCCCCCCCCCCCCCGGCCGCCGTTGCCTACTGTATGCCGTGATCGGACACGGAAGCCGTATGCGAAGTTCGTTGTACCGCAGCCGACCCGCATGCCGCAGGCCAAGGTCAGCCCAGCCCCCGCGCATCCTGCTTCAGCGCCGTGTCGACGGTCAGCGCCGTCGCCACCACGAGGCTCAGCAGCGGCTCGGGCAGCTGATAGTGGATCTGCAGGACGTAGTTGTCCGCGGTCGTGAACAGCGTCTTGGCGAGGCCTTCCCAGGTCTTGGTGATCCGGGCGACCTCGTTGTCCGCGTGGTCGACGATGGCGAAGTTCCAGGCCCGCCAGTTCTCCGCCTTGATGGCACCGACCTTCTGGCCGTTCGCGTTCATCGCGAAGTTGATCTTGCCGATCATGTTCTGCTGGACGATCTCGCCCACCGGCGAGCCGTCCGGGCGTTGCACGAGCACCTTCGACTTGAAGATCTTCCGCGGCCGGGTCAGCAGCAGCTGCGGCTGGCCGTAGGCGTCGCGGATCTCCAGCTTGTGCGTCATGAACTGGTCGAGGCTGGAGACGAAGCGCAGGATCTTCTTGATGATCCCCTGCCCGACCTGGACGACCGAGCCGATCTGGTTGCCGTTCTGATCCATGACCTTGTACTCGTTGGTCACCTCGATCAGCTTGGCCTTCTGGTTCACCACCAGGACCGGCTCGGTGAACAGGGTGCCGCCGCCGGGGCCGCCGGCGGCGACTCCTGCCTGCTGCTGCACCTGCCGCTGCACGCGGTCGTCACCGGCGGGCTGCTGCGGGACGGCCGCCTGCGGAGCAGCCTGCTGGGCGCCCTGCTGGTCCGGGCTGGTGTGGTCGGTCCACTGCACGCCGTCCCAGTAACGGAGTGTCTGGGGCGCCCCGTGCGGATCGGGGTACCAGCCTGCAGGAGTGTTCGATTGCGTGGTCACCGGGGCACACTACCCTGAGCTGACCGGTACCTGACCAGTCCCACGTTGCGGTATTCATCGTCCGTTTAATCCGTGACGATCGCCGGGTCGCTGACTCCGGGGCGCCCGTTCTCGACATGTCCGGCGAACCGGCGCAGAAAGGCCGGGTCGGCGCCGGACGTGACGGTGAGGTCGTACCAGCGGTGGCTCGCCGCGAGGTCCACGGTGAGCCGGACCCTCGCCCCGGGCCGCACGGTGACCGTCCGCGGCCGGCCGCCGTAGCCGTCGGTCAGCTTCAGCCGCTCCGTGCCGGAGCCCTTGTTGGTGAAGGTGAGTTCGATGTCGTCGCCGGAGTGCCGGGCGGTGACCTCGGGGCCGGAGGTCTTCCCCGGCCCCTTGAAGACGCGCAGGAAGCCGTTCGGGCCGTGCACGGTGAGGTCGTGGGAGCCGCCGGAGTACGCCGAGTTCCAGGTGTCGGAGACGGACTTGCCGGCCTCGGTGGTGTAACTCCAGGGGCCGTCGGCGCGGTTGCCGGAGGTGACGAGGAAGGCGGCGCCGGCCTTCGCCCCGGAGGCGAAGGTGAGCGTGAACGTCCCGGCCGCCGTGTCCGCCGAACCGTCCACCACCGGCGCGTACCTGAGCGGGCGGGTGGGCCGGTGGCCGCGCTCCTGCCTGGGGAGGGCCGGGCCGGCGGGCGGTGCCGGCACGTAGTCGGGGTGGCGGTCGTGATCCGGCGGCCGGTAGCCGGCGGTGCTCGGCAGGGAGACCGGCCGGGTGTCCGTACGGGAGAAGTCGAAGGCCGAGGTCAGGTCGCCGCAGACGGCCCGCCGCCAGGGCGAGATGTTCGGCTCGTGCACGCCGAAGCGGCGCTCCATGAACCGGATGACGGAGGTGTGGTCCATCGTCTCCGAGCAGACGTAACCGCCCTTGCTCCACGGGGAGACGACCAGCATCGGCACGCGCTGGCCGAGCCCGTAGGGCCCGGCCACGTGGCTGCCGTCGCCCTGGAACAGGTCCGGCCCGACGTCGACCGTCGACCTGCCCTGCGCGGCGGAGGCCGGCGGGAAGGGCGGGATCAGGTGGTCGAAGAATCCGTCGTTCTCGTCGTAGGTGATGAGCAGGGCCGTCTTCGCCCACACCGCCGGGTCGCAGGTGAGGGCGTCGAGGACCTGGGCGATGTACCAGGCGCCGTAGTTGGCCGGCCAGTTGGGGTGCTCGGTGAAGGCCTCCGGAGCCACGACCCACGACACCTGCGGCAGCCTGCCGCCCTTGACGTCGGCCTTGAGCCGGTCGAAGAAGCCCTCTCCCGCGCCGGCGTCGGTGCCGGTACGGGCCTTGTCGTACAGCGGGTCGCCGGGCCGGGCGGTCCGGTACTGCTTGAAGTAGAGGAGGGAGTTGTCACCGTAGTTGCCGCGGTAGGCGTCCTGGATCCAGCCCCAGGATCCGTTCGCGTCCAGGCCGTCGCCGACGTCCTGGTACACCTTCCACGAGATCCCGGCCCTCTCCAGGCGCTCGGGGTACGTCGTCCAGGCGTAGCCCGCCTCGTCGTTGCCGAGGACCGGTCCGCCGCCCTGCCCGTCGTTGCCGGTGTATCCCGTCCACAGGTAGTAGCGGTTGGGGTCCGTGGAACCGATGAACGAGCAGTGGTAGGCGTCGCAGACGGTGAAGGCGTCGGCGAGCGCATAGTGGAACGGGATGTCGTCGCGGGTCAGGTATGCCATCGTTGTCGACGACTTGGCGGGCACCCATGTGTCGTACTTGCCCTGGTTGAAGGCGGCGTGTCCGTCGTTCCAGCCGTGCGGCAGGTCCTGGATGAACGCGAGCCCCAGGTCGTCGGCGTCGGGGTGGAACGGCAGCAGGTCCCTGGTGCCGTCCGACTGGTACCACACCGGCTTTCCGTCGGGGCGGGTCACCGGGCGCGGGTCACCGAAGCCGCGGACGCCTCCGAGTGAGCCGAAGTAGTGGTCGAAGGAACGGTTCTCCTGCATGAGGACGACGATGTGCTCGACGTCCTCGATCGACCCGGTGCGATGGTCGGCGGGCAGCGCGGCGGCGCGCTCGATGCTGTTGGACAGTGCGGTGAACGCCGTGGTGGCACCCGCGAGCTGGAGGAATCGGCGCCGGTTGACTTCGGGCATGGGTGAGGGACCTCTCATCCTGGCGTACGGGGTGGCCGGAACGTGACGGATGATGCGCGGTGCGAGTGTTCCAAGAGCACCGAACGTCAGGGAAGGGCCCGGTGGCATCCATGTGACAGGCGTCGGTACGTGAGGCCAAGACCTCACCAAGAAGACGCCGCGCCGGAAAGGGGGCCGGAAAGCGGCGGTTGGCCGAGAACATCGCCACTGCCGCCCCGGGCGACCGTTCCTCCGCACGGCCCGAACCGTTCGGTCCACGCCAATGCCGCCCGTCGCCCTCACCGGGCCGTCCGGCACGTGCCCACCCTGCCGCACCGGTCGGCCGTACATTGAACACCGTGCACGCTTACCGAATGTGAGCAGTCATCACATCAGTGCCACACGGCCCTCACGTCAGGGGCGCTTCCGGCCGACCAGCCCTCCGGGCATCCCCGCAGGGGCAGACGGTGCGTTCGCCGGCTGCCTAGCCTCCCGGGCCATGCGATCACCACTGATGAGACGCCTCGGCCCCACCACCGTCCTCGCCTTCCTGCTCGCCGTGTTCGGCCTGACCCCGAACGCGAGCGCGGCCGACCCCGCGCCGGCCGACCTGACGTTCACCTCCGACAGCGCCACCACCACGCCCGGCGGCACGGTGAACCTGTCGATGACGATCACCAACCACAGGACCTACGACATCTGGTTCGTGTACCAGACGATCGACCCGACCTGGCTGACCACCCAGCGTCCCGACCTGAAGTACGGCTTCACCGGCTGCTCCCTGGCCACGGCCGCCGGCAGCACCCCGTGCTCCGGAACCGGCCCGGCCAACCTCGGGACCGACTACGGCTCCACCATCCCGCCGGGGCAGAGCCGCACGGTGACGCTGACGCTGCAGGTCGCCGCCGACTCCGGCTGCAACGGCAACATCGGCTTCTACTCGTACTACTACGCCGAGTTCAGCGACAGCACGAACACCAGCGGCGGCCCGGTCCACACGCCCGAGACGCGCGTGCTCTGCGCCTGACGGGCCACCGGAACCGCAGCGCGCATGACTTGAAACGACCCCCGCACCCCGGCATTCGGCGCGGTCCGGACCACCGGTACACCGCCCGGCGGACCCCACGGGTCCGCCGGGTGCGCGTTTCAGGCCCCGGACCAGCGGGCGGGGGTTCTCAGTCCCCCTCACCGGCCGCGTGCCCCGGCCACCGTCGAACGCCGAAATCGACGACGCAGCCGGCCCATTTGGCCACCTGCGCTTTCACGTCATGTTTCGCAACACGACCACGGAAGCTGCACACAGACCTCACCATGTGACCCGACGGATGCGTCGACGACCGGCTTCTGAGGGGGACGCCGGGGTCGCGCAAGGGGGTGCGTCCGCTCCATGGGAGCCGTGCTCGCCCCTGCCCGGGGAGGGGACTTCACCGCATGAAGCGCACCTTACGCACCACCGCGCCGACGGTGGGCGCGCTCATCGCCGCACTGGGCCTGCCGGCCGGCACGGCACACGCGGACACCACCGAGCCCCGCATCGATCTCAGGGTCCTGCTGGTGAGCGACGGCGGCCCGGCCACCGACGCCATCGCGGCCGAACTGGACACGGCGGGCACGCCGTACACCGAGGTCGACCTGACTCGGCCGAACCGTCCGGTGATCGGTGCGGGTTTCCTCGCGGACACCCTGGACGGCGGGCCCCGCGCCAAGTACCAGGCCGTCGTCCTGCCCAACGACAACCCCTTCGCGGCCGGCTCCGCCGAGATGGCGGCCCTGGCGGCCTACGAGCAGACGTACGCGATCCCGCAGGTCGACGCCTACACCTACGCGCGTCCGGAGGCCGGACTCCAGTACCCGGTCTCCGGCGGCTACTCCGGCAGCGTCGACGGCGTACGGGCCGAGGTGACCACCGCCGGCAAGGCGGGCCCCTTCGGCTACCTCGACGGTGCGGTGCTCTTCGAGGACAACTCGCCGTCCGTGGGCGAGAGTTACGCCTACCTGGCGTCGCCCGCCGCCGGCGCGGACTTCACCCCGTACATCGAGGCGCCCATCCCGGGGACACCGAAGCAGGGTTCGCTGGTGGGCGAGTACCGGCACGACGGGCGGCGCGAGCTGGTCGTCACCTTCGTCTGCAACCAGTACCAGCAGCAGTTCCGGTTGCTGGCCCGGGGCATCGTGGAGTGGATGACCGGCGGCGTGCACCTGGGCGCTTCCCGGAACTACTTCGCCGTGCACGTCGACGACGTGTTCGCCGCCGACGACCGCTGGGACACCCGGCTCAACTGCACGCCCGGCGACGTCGACTGCGCCAACGACCAGGGCAAGCCCAGCCCGATCCGCATGACGTCCGCGGACGTCGACCACGCCACCGCCTGGCAGAGCGCGCACCACTTCACCCTCGACCTGGCCTTCAACGGCGCCGGCAGCGTCGACCAGCGCGCGGACAACGACGGCGTGGACGAGCTCGCCGACAAGCTGATCGCCGACCGGAACCGGTTCCGCTGGATCAACCACACCTACACGCACGCCTTCCTGGGCTGCGAGCAGGACACCACGGTGGTGCCCTGGAAGTGCGCCACCAACGCCGACGGCAGCACCGAGTGGGTCAGCCGGACGACCGTCGACGACGAGATCGCGAACAACCGCGTCTGGGGAAGGACGGCCGGACTTCCTCTGCGGGACGACGAGTTGGTGACCGGCGAGCACTCGGGCCTGATGGTGCTGCCCCAGCAGCCCGCCGACAACCCCGGCCTGGCGCTCGCCCTCGCCGACAACGGCATCGCCTACACCGGCTCGGACAACTCCCGTGAGCCCGGCCAGCGCCGGGTCGGCCCGGCCCTGACCGTCCCCCGCTATCCGGTGAACGTCTTCTACAACGCGGGCAAGGCGGCCGAGGAGGTCGACGAGTACAACTGGATCTACACCTCCCGCGCCCAGGGCGGCAGCGGCGTCTGCGAGGACAGTCCGGCGACCACCACCTGCCTCACGGCACCCCTGGACACCACCACCGGCTACGCGGACCGGATCGTGCCGCAGGAAACACGGACCGACCTCGGGCACGTTCTGTCCAACGACCCCAGGCCGCACTTCATCCACCAGTCGAACCTGGCCGAGGAACGCGTCGCCTACCCGGTGCTGGACGGCGTCCTCGACGGCTACGACGCCCTGTTCGCGGACAACACCCCCGTGGTGAACCTGCGGATGAAGGACATCGGCACCGAGCTGAAGCGGCGCGCCGCCTGGCAGACCGCTCTGCGGGCAGGGCAGGTCACCGCCTACCGCATCGGCGGCACCGTGACCGTCGACGCGCCCAGCGGTGTCGCGGTCACCGCGACCCTGCCCACCGGCACGACGCTGAACGGTTCCGGCTACGGCGAGGCGTACGCGGGCGCGCTGTCCGGCTGGACGCCCTCGGCCGGCTCCCCGCTGACCCTCACCCTGCCGTCGACCGCCGCCGCCCCGGCCGCGACCGCCGACGCGGGCGAGGCCGTCACGGCCACGAGGCCCGCCCCGGACACCCGCGTCCCGGCGGGCGTGAAGGACCAGGTTCCGTACACCGTCACCGCGGAGAACTGAACGGGCGCACCGACCCGAAGGTCCCTGCCGCCCACCCGTGGCCGGGACCGGCACGACGACCCCACACCCCGGCCGTGGAGCACATCGATGCACGTTCACCACGGCGCGCGACGCCCCGGCGCAACGCGCGTCACCCTGCTCACCGAAGGTACCTATCCGCACAGTCACGGCGGTGTCAGCGTCTGGTGCGACCAGCTCGTCCAGGGCATGCCCGGCATCGACTTCGATGTCGTCGCCGTCACCGGCAGCGGACGCGAGCCCGTCGTGTGGGACCTGCCCGCGCACGTCTCGTCCCTCCGGTCCGTCCCGATGTGGGGTGCCCCGCCCGACGGCCGCCCGCCCCGGGGCCGGGCCCGCCACCGGCTCGCCGCCGCCTACGAGCACTTCCTGACCGCGCTGCTCGATCCGTGCGCCGAGGACGGGTTCGCGCCCGCCCTGTACGGCATGGCGCGGGCGGCGGCGGACGGGACGCTGAGCGCGTTCCTGCGCGGTGACCGGGCGGTGGCTGTCCTGGCCGCCGTGTGGAACCGTCCGGGCCTGGCGGTACGGGAGGCCCGGCCGACCCTGCACGACGCGCTCACCGCGACCGCCCTGCTGGAGCACGCCCTGCGCCCGCTGGCCGCGCCGCCCCCCGAGGAGGGGGTCGCGCACGCGGTCAGCGGCGGTGTCGCGGTCCTACCGGGGCTCGCCGGTCTCGAACGGCACGGTGTTCCCCTGCTGCTGACCGAGCACGGCGTCTATCTGCGCGAGCGCTACCTCGGCTACCGCACCGCCCCCTACCGCTGGCCCGTGAAGGCCGTGGTCCTGGGCTTCTTCCGGCTGCTGGCGGAGGAGAGCTACCGCCGGGCCGCGCTGATCACGCCGGGCAACCGCTACAACCGGTTGTGGGAGGAGCAGGGCGGTGCCGATCCGCGGTCGATCCGCACGGTCTACAACGGCGTGGACCCGGCCGCGTTCCCGCCCGCCGGACCGGAGCCGGACGTGCCCGCCCTCAGCTGGGCGGGCCGGGTGGACCCGATCAAGGACCTGGAGACCCTCATCCGCGCCTTCTGCCTCGTCAGGGAGCGAATACCCCAGGCGCGTCTGCGCTTGTTCGGCGGCACGCCGCGAGGCGGGGAGGCCTATCGGGAGCGGTGCGCGGCGCTGGCCGCCGAGCTCGGGCACGGGGACGCCGTGACGTTCGAGGGCCGGGTGGAGGACATCAAGGACGCCTACGCGGCCGGGAACGTCGTGATGCTCTCCAGCATCAGCGAAGGCTTCCCGTTCACGTTGATCGAGGCGATGTCGTGCGGGCGGGCGACCGTCTCCACCGACGTGGGCGGGGTGCGGGAGGCGGTCGGCGACACCGGCCTGGTGGTGCCGCCGCGCGATCCGGCCGCCATGGCCGCCGCAGCGCTGGAGCTGCTGGGCAACCCGGCGCGGCGGCGGGCGATGGGCGAGGCGGCTCGGCTGAGGGTGATCGAGCAGTTCACCCTGCGGCAGACCATCGACACCTTCCGGTCCATCTATCTCGAACTGCCCACGCCGGAGCGGCACCCGGCGGCCCGTGAGGCCTCGCTCCGCACGCTGACGCCGGCGGGCACGGGCACGGGGAGCCTGGCCGGATGAGCGGGCCGATGTCCCTCGAACCCGGCGGCGCGGAACGGGACACCCTGGCGCTCCGGCTGGCCGAACCCCGCCGGCCCCGCCGGCCGCGCCGCCGCCCGAGCTGGGCCCTCGACGACACCGCCCTCGCCGTCCGGCTGCCGGGACCCGGTCCCGACGAGGAGGCGGTCAGCCGGCTGGCCGCCGAACTCGCCGACCGCGTCGGCCCGGCCGTCCACCCCTACGAGGTCGCGGCGCTGCTGGAGGCGGAGGGCCTGTCGGCCGACGTGATCCGGGAGCGGTACCGGCATCCGAACCTGTTCTCGCTGGCCGCCGCGCTGTACGAGCGGGTGCCGCGCACGTTCCCCGAGCCCGCCCCGGCGGCCGGCCCCTGGCGCCCGGACCATGTGCGCTGCCTGCTGCGGGGCGTGCTGTTCGCGTTGCCGGGACTGGCCTACCCGCTCACCGCACCGCTGTGGAACGCCGGTCGGCACACCGCCGTGCTGATCGTGGCGGGGCTCGTGTCGTGGGCCTGGGGGCAGGCGCTCGGTCACCGCGCCCACCTCAGGATGGCGACGGGGCGCCGGGAGGCCGCCCGTACGCTGCTGACCGGGGCGCCTGTGGGAGCGGCGGTGGCCACGGGTGTCGCCGCACTGCCCGCCGGGGGCGGCCCGGTGACCCTGGTGGCCGCGGCACAGTCGCTGTACCTGGCGGCGGCGGGCGTGTTGCTGGTGCTGGCCCGGGAGCGGCTGCTGCTGGCCGCGCTGTCCCCGCTCGTCGCCGGGGCGGCGGTACTGCCCTGGTGGGAGCCGGGCACCTGGGCGCGGGCCGGGCTGCCCCTGCTGGCGCTGGCGGCGGCCCTCGCCGTCACCGGCCGTGTCCTGCGGGCCGCACTCGCCGCCCCCGCCGCACCCGGCGCCGCCCCGCCGCGGCTGCTCGCCTCCCTGCCGTACGGGCTGTTCGGGCTGGCCGCCGGGGTGCTGGTGCTGCTGGAGGGCCGGCGGGAGCCGTACGCGGTGATCGCGCTGACGGCCAGCATGGGACCGGCCGAGTGGCTGCTGTACCGGTTCCGGGGGCTGTCGGTCTCGGCGCTGCGCGCGACCGCGTCCCCGGCCGCCTTCCTGCTGCGGTCGGCCGGCATCCTCGCCGGCTGTCTGCTCGCCTACGTGCTTCCCCTGCTGCCCGCGGCCCTGCTCACCGGCGCCGAACCGGTCGCGCTGCTGCTGCTGGCGGCCACCCTGTGGACGGCGCTGCTGCTCCAGGCGTTCGGGGTGGCCTGGCCGTCGGCCGCGATCTGCCTGGCGGCGGCGGGCGGCGCCGGGGCGGTCACGCTGCTGCGCCTCCCACCGGGCCCGCGGGTCCTGTCCCTGTGTTGCGGCGCCGCCGCGCTGTGTCTGGCGGCGTGCGCGCTGCGGCTGCTCGGCCGGCCGGCCCGGCACATGTGACGCCCCGGCCCCTGTGGACCGCCTCCCTGTACCTCCCTGCACGCGCATGCGAACCCCGACCCACCGGAAGGACACCCCCGTTGAGCTCACCACCGCTCGCCGCCGTCACCGGAGCCGAGGGCTTCATCGGCTCGCACCTGACCGAGACCCTGGTCACCTCCGGGTTCCGGGTCAGGGCGATGGCCCAGTACAACTCCTTCTCCTCGTACGGCTGGCTGGAGACCCTGCGCCCGGACGTCCTGGACCAGGTGGAGATCGTCCTCGGCGACGTCCGCGACCCGGGTTCGGTGCGCGGGCTGCTCGAAGGAGCCGACGTGGCCTACCACCTGGCCGCACTGATCGCGATCCCGTACTCCTACCGGGCGCCGCACAGCTACGTCGACACCAACGTCACCGGCACGCTCAACGTGCTGGAGGCGGTGCGCGCGCTCGGCACGCCCCGACTGGTGCACACCTCCACCAGCGAGACGTACGGCACCGCGCAGACCGTGCCGATCACCGAGGACCACCCCGTCAACACCCAATCGCCGTACGCCGCTTCGAAGGCGGGCGGGGACCGGCTGGCCGACAGCTACCACGCGAGCTTCGGCACTCCGGTGGTGACGCTCAGGCCGTTCAACACCTTCGGGCCCAGGCAGTCGATGCGCGCGGTGATCCCCACGGTGATCGGGCAGGTGGCGGCCGGGGAGCGCACCATCACCCTCGGCGACCTGCGTCCCACCCGGGACTTCACGTACGTCGGGGACACCGCGCGGGCGTTCCTCGCGGTCGGCACCGCACCCGCCGAGCGCGTCGTGGGCCGCACCTTCAACGCCGGTACCGGCGGGGAGATCTCGGTCGGCGACCTGGTCGCGTTGATCGGCAAGGTGATGGACACCGCCCTCGACGTGCGCGAGGACGCCGGTCGCATCCGGCCCGCCGCCTCGGAGGTGATGCGGCTGGTCGCGGACGCGAGCAGGCTCGCAGCGGCGACCGGCTGGCGGCCCGCGCACACGCTGGAGGAAGGCCTCGCGCACACCGTGGAGTTCTTCCGCGACCCGGCGAACCTGGCCCGGTACAAGACCGGCATCTACAACATCTGATCGCGTCCGGAACCGTCCCAGCACGTCTGCGCACGTTCACGAAGGAGGAGTTCCATGTACGCGGTGATCCTGGCGGGAGGCAAGGGCGTCCGGCTGCGGCCCTACACCACGTCGCTGCCCAAGCCGCTCGTTCCCATCGGTGACCAGTACGCCATCCTGGAGATCGTGCTGCGCCAGCTGTCCACGGCCGGCTTCACGCACTGCACCCTCGCCATCGGCCACCTGGGCGAGATCATCCGCGCGTACGTCGGCGACGGCTCGCAGTGGGGCATGGCCGTCGACTACGCCACCGAGGACAGCCCGCTCGGCACCATGGGCCCGCTGCTCACCCTGCGCGACAGGCTGCCCGAGACGTTCCTGGTGATGAACGGCGACGTCCTCACCGACCTCGACTACGCCGACGTACTGCGCACCCACCGCGAGGCGGGCGCGCCGCTGACCATCGCGACGTACGCCCGGAGCGTGCAGATCGACTTCGGGGTGCTGACGACGGACGACTGCAAGGTGGTCGCGTTCACCGAGAAGCCCAGCGTCGACTGCCGCGTCTCGATGGGGGTCTACGGCCTGTCGCGCTCCACCCTGGAGGGCTACACGCCCGGGCTGCCGCTGGGCTTCGACGAGCTGGTCCTCGACCTGCTGGCAAAACAACAGCCGCCGTACGCCTACGATTTCGAAGGGTACTGGCTGGACATCGGCCGCCCGGACGACTACGACCGGGCCAACGCCGAGTTCACCACCCGCAAGTCGCTTCTGCTCAAGGGAGACTGAGCACCGCATGCGCATTCTCGTCCTGGGCGGCAGCGGATACCTGGGCTCTCACGTCGTCGAGCGGCTGCGGGCCCTGCCGGGCGCGCTGGTCCTGGGCGGCGGCCGCTCGCCCGCCGCCGCGTTCGCCGTCGATCTGGCCACCGACCGGCCGGAGCGGCTGGCGAAGACCCTCGCTTCGGCGGCACCCGACGCCGTGGTCAACTGCGCGGGCGCGACCGGCGGCGACGCCGTGACCCTCGCCGAGGTCAACGCCCGCGGCCCGGCGGTGCTGTGCGCGGCGCTGCGCGCGGCGGCCCCTGCGGCGCGTCTGGTCCACCTGGGCTCGGCCGCCGAGTACGGCCCGGGCCGCCCGGGCACCGCGGTGACGGAGTCGGCGGCCACCCGGCCGGTCGGCCCGTACGGCGCGACCAAGCTCGCGGGCACTGTCACGGTTACCGCCTCCGGCCTGGACGCGGTGGTGCTGCGGGTGGGCAACCCGGTAGGGCCGGGGGCGCCGGCCTCCTCCCTGCCCGGCCGGATCGCCGCACTGCTGCGCGCGGCGGGCCCGGACCCGGAGGCGGTGCTGCGGCTCGGGGACCTGTCCGCCCACCGCGACTTCGTCGACGCACGCGACGTCGCCCGGGCGGCGGCGCGGGCGGTCACGGCACCCGGCCCGCTGCCGCCCGTGCTCAATGTCAGCGGGGGCCGTGCGGTCCCGGTGCGGGAGCTGGTGCGGGTCCTGGCAGGCCGGGCCGACTTCGCGGGGCGGATCGAGGAGGACACGGAGGGCGGGTCGGCGCGTTCGGCCGAGGTGTCGTGGCAGTGCTCGGACGTCACCGCCGCCGGCGAGGCCCTGGGCTGGCGGCCGTCGTACACCCTCGACGACGCGCTGGCCGCGCTGTGGGCGGCGGCGGCCCGGGAAGGCGGCCGGGTCCCGTGAGCCTGCTGATCCCGCTGTACGTGCACCCGGCCCAGGACCCGGGTGCCTGGCACCGCCTGATCAGGTCCGCCGCCCGGACGTACGCGGTCGTCCTCAACCCCGCGAGCGGACCGGGCAGGGCCCCCGACCGGGCGTTCGCCGCGGCGGCCGAGGCGCTGCGGGCCGCGGGGGCGCGGCTGCTCGGCTATGTCGACACCGACTACGGGGCCCGCGACCGGGCCGAGATCGCCGACGAGCTGCGCCGGCACCAGGTGTGGTACGCGGCCGACGGCTGCTTCCTCGACCGGGTGACCGCGGCCCCGGCCGGACTGCCCGCCTGCCGCAGGCTGGTCCGGACGGTGCGCCGCCTCGGTGCCGGCACGGTCGTACTGAACCCGGGTGTCCACCCGGCGCCGGGATACGCCCGCCTCGCCGACCTGACCGTCACCTTCGAGGGCCACTGGTCGACGTACGTCTCCGCCTTCACCCGGCCGGCCTGGACGGCCCGCCACCCCTCCGAGCGGCTGTGCCACCTCGTCTACGGCGTCCCCGAGGCCCTCGTCCCCCTCGCCGTGCGCACCGCCCACGAGCGCGGGGCGGCGGTGTGCGGTCCGGTGACGGGTGAACCTCCCAATCCCTGGGGGCGGTTGACGCCCGCACTGAACGGCGTGGAGTGCTGACGGAATGAGGGCGCGGCGGCCAACAGGGCTGCGTGGACGCCGACCGGCATCACGGGCAGGAGCGGCCGCCCCCTCACGGTCCCGCGGGACGTCTCCGTCCTCGGCACCGTACGCGCCGCGGGTGTCGAGGTGCTTCACTCCTGCACCGAGGGCACCTGTGGCACCTGCGAGACGACGTCCCGGCGAGGCCATGGTGATCTGGGTGTCGCGCTGCGCGGGCCGGCAGGCTCGTACTCGGCCTCTGACTGTGCGCGCGGCCGCACTCGAGGCATCGGATGCCGCGCATCAGGGAGTCGGGGAATCGAAAGGCACCGCCGTCCCGGCCGAAACGACGTGCGTGGATCCGGTCGCGGGGTCGGACGGTCAGACCCTGCTCCCGGTCGCCGTGTCCGCCGACAGCCGCTGCGCGACGTAGATCGGGACGACCGACATACCTCTGCTCCGACGAGTACAGCCTCACGCTGTCCGCGCCGGTCCGGGTGGCGGGCCGGTTCGCGGGTGTGGCCGCGGCCGACGTGTACCTGCGGCACCTCGAGGCGGCCGTACTGCCCCTCCTGCGGGGGCTTCCCGGGGCAGCCCACCTGGTCAACGCCCGGGGCCGGGTGGCGGCCCCGGCGGACCCGGCGCACCTGGCCGGATCCCTCACGAGGGGGCCGGACTTCGCGGCCGTGCTGGAGCGGGCCAGGGCGGAGACGTCCGGTGGTACGCGACTGGTGCCGTGCCGGGGCGTGCCGCTGGTGCTGGTCGTGGCACCGGGGTGAGAGCTCCGCGGCGGTCCGGCCCGGCGCCGTCGGCGACCTGAACGCCGACGGTGCCGGGTCAGGCCTCCGGTGCCGGAACGACGGTCAGGTGGCCGGCGCCGCCACGGACGCGGCGCGGGCGACGCGGGACCGCGGCGGGGCGGCGGGCGTCGCGCAGGACCAGGGTGAGGCGGGTGTAGCCGAGGGCCTCCAGGGTGCGGGGGGTCTCGCCGACGATCCGGCACTCGGTGGCGCCCCAGCGCGGATCGGGGTGCAGCAGCGGGCGGACGGCGCCGTCGTGCTCGGCGGCGTCCTCGCCTACCGCGCGGATCCAGTGCGGCAGGCCCTGCCGGAAGGCGGCCTCCATGAGCGGGTCCTGGGTGATGTCCCGGCGGATCGCCTGCAGCCCGGGGTCGTGGGCGCTGCGCTCCAGGGCGGCCTTGAAGTGCGCCAGCATCGGCAGGCACCAGCTCGGCTCGTGCTCGCCGAGGACGGTGGCCGCGTCCGGGTGGAACAACACGAACCGCAGGAAGTTGTCGCCCGGCATGGCCGTCGGATGCGGGCCGACGCCCCGGAAAAGTGACTCGAACGCGCTGTTGGCCAGGACGACGTCCCAGCGGTGGTCCACGACGAAGGACGGGAAGTGGACGGCCTGCAGGAGCGTGGCGTAGTCCTGGAGATACGCCTGCGCCTCGAGACCCTCGGGGACGGGCCGCGGCGCCGGCCGCTGCCCTCCTGCCTGATGTGCCATCGGGAGGTCACCCCTCTTGCCTCTGCGGCCTTCACGCGGCGCCCTGATCCTGCTGCCCCGACAAGAGTGATGTCAACTATCGTGGCATTTCATGCCTGTTGACGGCTGAAATTGGCCACAGTTGTGGCGAGACCTGGATGTGAGTTCGAAGCACCCGCTACTCTCCGGGAAGTTCACGGCAACCGTTTGTGATGAGCCTCGTTCGTGATGAGCCTCTGAGAGACGTAGGAGATCTGTCGGTGACGGATGGCTACGAGGATCCGGGCGCCACGGCGACCGACCAGCTGCCGGCCGTCGTCGCCCGCGTCACCGCGCTCGCCGACCGGCTCGGTGTGCCGCACTCCGAGGTCTTCGACGTGCGGCGGCTGTCCGTCGCCTGCGGCGTCCCCGAGCCCGTGGTCGGGGCCCTCCTCGGCGGCCGGCCCGCGGGCGAACCCGATGTGCAGGCGCGGTTCCTGCAGCGCCTGGACCTGCTGCGCCGCACCCGGCTGAAGCCCAACGGACGCAGGTACACCCAGCAGGAGATCGCCGACGGCGCGGGCATGTCCCGGCAGCAGGCGGGCGCCCTCATCAACGGCGACCGGCGTCCCACGATGGAGCACTGCGACGCGCTGCAGCGCTTCTTCCGCGTCCACGCCGGCTTCCTCACTGCGGAGGACCCCGAGGCCCTCGCGGGCGCGTTGCAGCGCACCGAACAGGAGCTGCTGCAGAAGCTGGCCGGCCGCGAGCGGGCGGCGGCCGAGGCCGCACAGGATCCGCTGGAGCGGCTGCTGCAGGACCACGGCGTCCGCGGGATCGCCTGGCGGGCCGCGCAGCTGCCCACCGACCAGCACCGCGACAAGGTCGCGGAGTGGCTGGACATGCTCCTGGAGAGCGTCAAGCGACCCGAGTCGTGAACCGAGGGAGAACAGTGGGCATCGCCAGGGAAATGCGCCGTCTGTGCGGCGGGTTGGTCGCCGAGCTGACCCTTCCCGCACCGGCGCGGCCGCACGACCTGTACACGGCCCTGTGCGAGGCGATGAGCCGCCGCCGCGGCCGGCCGGTCCTCTTCCGTACGGCCACCTTCCCGCCCGGCACCGCCAGCGGGCTGTGGCTGGACATGACCGACCGGGACCTGGTCGTCGTCGAGGAGCGCACCGCGCCCGACCACCAGTTGGTCATTCTCGGGCACGAGCTGTGGCACATGCAGGCCGACCACAGCGGCCATCACGTCGACGGCGTGGGCTTCGCCGCCTCGCGGCTGCTGGGGGACGCACCGGACCAGGCGGCCCTGGAGGCCACCGTGCACAGGGTGGCCGCCCGGACCCGCTTCGACCTGGCCGAGGAGCGGCAGGCCGAGACCTTCGGCCTGCTGCTGGCCAGCAAGTGCCGTACGTGGCTGGCCGGTTCGTCCCTGCGCGGTCCCGTGCAGCGCGACGACGTGGCGGGCCGTATCGAGGCGTCACTGGGGTATCTCGGTCCGCAGGGGTGAGGCCGGGGCCACCGGTGGTCAGGTCGCGCTGCGTTCGCTCGCCCCGCGCAGGTCGTGCTCCGCTGCGGCGGTGCCGGCGGTGCCGGGCCGGCCGCGCAGGAGCAGCTCCCGAAGTGGCCGGCACCCTCGAGGCCGGGCTGCAGTCGCATGCCGGGCAGCCGGAGCGTGGCGAGCATCAGGCGGGCGCCGGGCAGCGACACCAGGCGCAGCACCGGGTTGACCTCGCGGCCCACGCCGCCCGCGCCGACCAGGATGAGCCGCTCGGTGCGCTCGGGGAACTGGTAGGCGAACTGCATGGCGACGCCCCCGCCCTGCGAGTGCCCGACCAGAGTGGCGGACTCGATGCCGAGCGTGGTGAGCAGGTCCCGCACGCCGTTGGCGTAGGCGGCCACGGAGCAGTCGGCGCGGGGCTTTGTCCGGGGCGCCGTGGCCGAGCAGGCCCGGGGCGATCACCGTGTGGGAGCGGGCGAGGCCGGGGATCAGGTCCGCGCAGGTCGCCGAGGAGTCGCCGACGCCGTGCACGAGGACCAGTGCGGGGCCTGGCCGGCCATCCGGAAGGTCCGCCGGTAGCCGTGCGCCACGCGGTACCGCGGCTCGAGTTCGCCGTCGCGCACCGGTCGCAGCCGTGCGGCGCGCGCCGGGCGCCGTCGCGGGACGTCAAGCGTAGAAAGGGCGTTCCGCCAGGGTGTTTCGGTGAGGTTGCGCCTCGGCTGAGCGGGCGAAGAGGGACGCGGCGGGGCGGCGTTGTCAGTGGCGGACGGCAAGCTGGATGTGCGCCGCCACCGTGTGCGGCGTACGCGCCCTGGGGTGCGTGGACCGTGACGCCGAACGGGGAGAGCCGAGTGATGCCCACCGCTGCACTGACCGACCGCGAGCGCACCGCCGTGCAGGCCTGTCTGCGGCTGCTGCACACCGTGCGCGCCGCACTGGACGGCCCGCCGGACGGTACCCGTCCCGTGGTGGTCCCGCCCGCCGTGCTCGCCGAGGCGGAGCGGGCGCTGGCGGACGCCGGACTCGCGGGCAACGAGGAGCAGTTCTTCCGGCTGCTGCACGGCTGGTGTCCGCGGCCCTGATGCGGGCCGCGGGCCGCGGGCCCGAGCCGGGCCGCGGCGCGGCCGGAGGCCGCCCGGGCGGCGGACCCCGGCGGGCTGCCTCAGGAATGCGGCACGACGACGGCCGTGGTGACGACGCCGCGCCGCACGCTCCAGCGGCCCTCGAAACGGCCGACGCGACGGCCGCCCACCAGGGGTCCGGGGACGAGGAGTTCGGCGTGCAGGCGGCCCTGCGGGCCGGAGCCGGGCTCGGGGACGATCTCGATGTCGGCCTCGGCGAAGTCCAGCCACTGGCCGGTCAGGGGGAACCACGCCTTGTAGACGGACTCCTTGGCGCTGAACAGGATCCGGTCCCAGTGCACGTCGGGCCGCTCCTCGGCGAGCCGGCGCAGGCGGTCGGCCTCGGGCGGCAAAAAGACGTAGGAGACGATCTCCTCCGGGAGCACGTCGTGCGGTTCGGCGTCGATGCCGAGTGAGGCCAGGTCGGTGGCGCGGGCGAGGGCGGCGGCGCAGTAGTCGTCGCTGTGGGTCATGCTGCCGACCAGGCCGGCCGGCCAGCGCGGCGCCCCGCTCTCGCCGGTCAGCACGGGCTGCGCGGGCACGCCGAGCTTCTCCATGGCGAGCCGGGCGCAGGCGCGCACGGAGGAGAACTCGCGGCGGCGCTTGGTCACCGCCCGGGCCATGAGTGCCGCTTCCTCGGGGTAGAGCGGGGCGTCCCGGAGCTGGTCGTCACCGTGCAGTTCCACGGCCACGACCGAGTCCGGAAGCAGCTCCTCGATCACCGGATCCGACCTCCATCGGCAGTATGCGGCGCAGCCTTCCCGGGGGTTCCGGGCGCTTGCGCCACTCGCGGGGGTATCCCACGGAGACCTCTTCGAAGCGGACGCCGTCGAGCCAGGTGGTCCGCGGGATGTGGAGATGACCGTAGACCATGGTGGTGACGCGGAATCTGCGGTGCCAGTCGGCGGTCAGGCCGGTGCCGCACCACATGGCGAACTCGGGGTACCACAGGACGTCCGTCGGATGCCGGTCCAGCGGGTAGTGGTTGACCAGGACGGTGGGCAGGTCCTCGGGGAGTTCGGCGAGCCGGCGTTCCGTCTCGGCGACCCGGGCGCGGCACCAGGCCTCGCGGCTGGGGTAGGGGTCGGGGTGCAGCAGGTACTCGTCGTTGCACACGATGCCGGTGCCGTGCGCGTAGGCGAGGCCCTCCTCCTTGGTGGCGCACCCTGCGGGCAGGAAGGAGTAGTCGTACAGCAGGAACAGCGGGGCGACGGCCACCGGGCCGCCGGGGCCGTGCCAGACGGGGTAGGGGTCCTCGGGCGTGGTCACGCCCAGCTCGCGGCACATGTCGACGAGGTGCTCGTAGCGGGGGACGCCGCGCAGGGTGACGGTGTCGCGCTGGTGGGTCCACAGCTCGTGGTTGCCGGGGGCCCACAGGACCTTGCGGAAGCGGCCGGCGAGCGTCTGAAGGGCCCAGCGGATGTCGGCGGCGGTCTCCGCCACGTCGCCGGCCACGATCAGCCAGTCGTCGTCCGACTCGGGGTGCATCTCTTCGACGAGCGCGCGGTTCTCGGGGTACCCGATGTGCAGGTCGCTGATGGCCAGCAACCGCCCGGCCCGGCCGGCCGTCGACTCCACCCTGGCCCCTTCCGATCATGTCAGTGACACCACGAGAACACATTCGCGGTCACCGGACAAGGACAATCCGCGACAGTACGAGGACGCGCCCCGGAGCTCTTGGTTCACGGTACCGGCCGAGCGGCTTGGCAGGAGCGGTGAATCCGTAACACGCGCGTTGCACGCCGGGCCCCTTGAAAGCCGTATGATCGCCCCAACACCACCGCCACGAACTCCCTTCGCCAGGGCGGTTTGGTGTCCCTCCAGCCATCCTGCCCGGGCACGGGCCGCGCTGAGCCGTGCCCGAAAACCCCGAAAGGCGGCCTGCATGCTCTCTCGCGTACGCGTCTGGCTCAACCGCACGTACGCGGAGAACGTGTTCTTCATGGATCAGCTGCGGAGAAATCCCAGCGACCGGGCGGTCGAGATCCATGCCACGCACGGCGACCCCGACTCCCCCGTGCTGGCCGCCGCCGACACCGCCGACCTGGAGCCGGAGGGCCTGTCCCCGGCCGCGTACGTCGAGTACGCCCTGGACCAGTGCGCGCGGCGCGGTATCGACGTGTTCGTGCCGCGGCTGCACCAGGCGGCGATCGTGGCGCACCGCGCCGAGTTCGAGGCGGCGGGTACGGCGCTGCTGGCGCCGACCCCCGAAGCGGTCGCCGTGTTCGAGGACAAGGCGACGGCGTACGAGGCGGTCCGCTCGGTCGGCGTCCCGGTACCGCCGTGGTGGCGGGTGCGCACGGCGGACGAACTCGCCGCGGCCGTCGACGAGTTGGAGGCTGCCGGGCACAAGGCGTGCTTCAAGCCGGCCGCCGGTGCGGGCGGGGTGGGCTTCCGCGTCGTCACCCGTGCGCCCTTCTCCCTCACGCATCTGAGTGGTTTCCCCGGCCCCGACGTGCCGCTGGACCTGGTGGTGACGGCGCTGCGGGAGGCCGACGAGAAGGTCGACTGGCTGGTCATGCCGCGCCTGGCGGAGCCGGAGGTGTCGGTGGACTGCCTGACCGGCCCCGACAACCGCGTCCGGCTGGCGGTGGGCCGCACCAAGAACGGCCGCCGCCGCGGGTTCTCGCTGGACGAGCGGTGGCTGGCGCCGGCGCGGCTGATCGCGGAGGGCTTCGGGCTGCACTACCTGTCCAACATCCAGTTCCGGATGCTCGGCGAGCGGCCGGTGCTGCTCGACGTCAACACGCGCCCGGCCGGCGGCCTGCACCAGCTGTCGCTGTGCGGCGTCAACGCCCCTTGGGCGGCCGTGCAGTTGGCGCTCGGCGAGGATCCGGGCGAGATCGAGCCGCCGTTCCTGGGGCAGGACTACGCGGTGGTGTCCGGGCCGCGTCCGGTGCGGCCGGTGTCGCTGCCGCGGCAGCGCTCGCAGGAGGCGGAGCCGCTGCTGCCGGCGATGCCCGCGCCCGCCGCCGAACCCGCCTGCGAGGTCACCACGGAGGCGGGAGCCGCCGCCACCGCTCCGGCCTAGCCCCCCGCCCCACCGGTCTGGACCAATCATGGCGTAGAGCCTTGACACCGCGATTGGTCCATACCAACTTGGTTGCGCATCGCTTTCCGCACTGCCCCCGCACACACCCGTGCACTCCCGAACACCCCATCACTTCAGGGAGATCGCGTGCGCAACACACTGAGACGTTCCAGACGTCGCATCCTCGCCCTGCTCGGCTCCGCGGCCCTGGCACTCGCCGGGGCCATCGCCCTCCCCGGCACGGCCCACGCGGCCAACATCCTCACCAACCCCGGCTTCGAGTCGGGCGGCCTCTCCCCCTGGACCTGCGCCGGCAACCTCGGCTCGGTCGTCTCCTCCCCCGTGCACAGCGGCTCGAAGGCCCTCGCCGGGGCGGTGAGTTCGAGCGACAACGCCCAGTGCACCCAGACCGTCTCCGTCCAGCCGAACACCACGTACTCCCTCAGCGGCTGGGTCCGCGGCTCCTACGTCTACCTCGGCGTGAACGGCGGCGCCTCCACCTGGACGACGTCTCCCTCGGCGTACAGCCGGCTGTCGGTGTCCTTCACCACCGGCGCGTCCCAGACCGCCGCCACGATCTACGTCCACGGCTGGTACGCCCAGGGCACCTACTACGCAGACGACATCAGCCTCGACGGGCCCGGCGGCGGGGGCGGCGACTCGGACACCCAGGCGCCGACCTCTCCCAGCGGCCTGACCTCCACCGGCAAGACGTCGTCGAGCGTGTCGCTGAAGTGGAACGCCTCGACGGACAACGTGGGCGTCACGGCGTACGACATCTACAGCGGCGCCGGCCAGGTGCTGAGCGTCTCCGGTACGACCGCCACGGTCAGCGGGCTGTCGCCGAGCACCGGTTACACCTTCACCGTGAAGGCGCGGGACGCGGCCGGGAACGTCTCGGCGGCCTCCAACGCCGTGAGCGTCACCACGGACGCGGGCAGCGGCGGCGGCACCGGTTTCAAGCAGGCGGCGCCCTATCTGTACGAGGGCTGGGGCGATCCGCCGAGCCCGACCACGGTGATGAGCGCGACCGGGATCAAGTGGTTCACGATGGCGTTCGTGCTGGACTCCGGTGGCTGCACCCCCGCCTGGGACGGCAGCCGGCCGCTGACCGGCGGCGCCGACCAGACCGCCATCAACGCCATCCGCTCCGCCGGCGGTGACATCGTCCCGTCCTTCGGCGGCTGGCAGGGCAGCAAGCTCGGCGCCAACTGCTCCTCCGCGAGCGCGCTCGCCGGGGCCCTGCAGAAGGTGATCGACGCCTACGGCCTCAAGGCGATCGACATGGACATCGAGAACACGGACGAGTTCGAGAACGAGGCCGTGCAGGCGAAGATCCTCACCGCACTCAAGACCGTCAAGGCCAACAACCCCGGCCTGAAGACGATCGTCACCTTCGGCACCTCGACCACCGGCCCGACCTACTACGGCAACCGGCTCATCGAGCAGGCCCAGTCGCTCGGCGCCAACATCGACGTGTTCACGATCATGCCGTTCGACTTCGGCGGCGGCTCCGACATGTACGGCAACACCGTCAACGCCGCCGAGGGCCTGAAGGCCAAGCTGAAGTCGGCCTTCGGCTGGGACGACGCCACCGCCTACTCCCACATCGGCATCTCCGGCATGAACGGCCTGTCCGACCAGCAGGAGAACACCACCCCGGCGATCTGGACCCAGATCCGGGACTGGGCGAACTCCCACCACATCGCCCGGCTCGCCTTCTGGGCGGTCAACCGGGACCGGCCGTGCGCGGGCGGAGGCGTGGTGAGCAACTGCTCCGGCATCAGCCAGAGCACCTGGCAGTTCACCTCGGTCACGGCCGGCTTCACCGGCTGAACCGAGACGTCATCAGCGTGGGGGTGCCCGACCGGGTACCCCCACGCCTGCGCGATCTCCGCGAGCCGCGGCGGCAGTCCGGCCGGCGGTCCGGGCGGTCCGGATGCGGCCCGGCCTGAGGGTGCTGGACCAGTCACCGAGCTGCGGGCGGAAGGTGCCGTGGTCCTTGCTGCCGTAGTCGAGCACGCTGCTCTCCCACTCGACGCCGAGGAAGCCGCACACGCCGCGGGCCGTCCGCTCCGGTTCGGCGGTGAGCTCCTCGTACGTGACCACGCGGGTGTCGAGGCTCCGCCGCGCCTCCTCCAGCTTCTCGCTGCAGCGCAGTACTTCCGCGCGGACGGCCTCGTGGTCGGGGTCCTTGCGACGGTTGGTCAGGACGTGATGACCGCGCCGGGGTGGCACAGCAGCAGGATGTAGCGCGCCTCGGGCCGACATCGCCTCAGCCGGGGCCGGGGCCGGATGAGCGTGTGGAGGCGTTCCACACGCTCCTCGATCCGGCGGCGTTGTTCGTACATATGGGCGTCCAGAGGGAGCGCGCGAGGGAGAATGCGCTTTCAGGCGAGGGTTTACCCAAGGTACGCCAGGCCGGGATGGACCTCGGTGTAGCCCTCGACGAGCCTGCGGGCCACGTTCACGGAGTCGACGAGCGGGTGCAGCGCGAAGGCCTTCACGGCCGTCGTACGGGAGCCGGACTCGGCGGCGGCGAGCACCTCGCGCTCGACGGCCTTGACCGCGCAGACCAGTCCGGTGGCGTGGCCGGGCAGCGGGTCGACGGCGACCGGGTGCGCGCCGTTGGCGTCGACCAGGCACGGGACCTCGATGACGGCCTCCGAGTCCAGCACCGAAAGGGTGCCGCGGTTGCGGACGTTGAGGATCAGGGTCGTGCGCTCGTCGCGGGCGATCGCCCGCATCAGGGCGAGGGCCACCTTCTCGTAGCCGCCGGAGAGGTCGTCGGCCTCGCGCTCGCCGGCCCCCGCCGTCTCCCGGTTCTCGGCCATGTAGGTGGCCTCGCGTTCGGCGCGGGTGCGGTCCCAGGCCTTCAGCGCGGACGCCCCGGGGTTCTTCATCTCCTCGTAGAACCGCTCCTGCTGGTCGCGCAGGAAGGCGCCGCGGGTCTTCTCGGCCTCCTGGTAGGCCCGGACCGCCTCGCGGTTGAAGTAGTAGTAGTGCAGGTACTCGTTCGGGATCGCGCCCAGCGACCGCAGCCAGTCGACGCCGAACAGCCTGCCCTCCTCGAAGGAGCCGAGCAGGCCGGGGTCGGCGAGCAGGCGCGGGAGTTCGTCGTGGCCGGCGACGCGCAGACCGCGGACCCAGCCGAGGTGGTTGAGGCCGACGTAGTCGATCCACGCCTCCTTCGCGTTCGCGCCGAGCACGCGGGCGATACGGCGACCGAGACCGACCGGCGAGTCGCAGATGCCGATGACGCGGTCGCCGAGGTGGCGGGACATGGCCTCGGTGACGAGGCCGGCCGGGTTGGTGAAGTTGATGACCCAGGCGTCGGGAGCGAGGCGGGCGACACGTCGCGCGATGTCGACGACTGCAGGCACTGTGCGCAGACCGTATGCGATCCCTCCCGCACCCACCGTCTCCTGCCCGAGGACCCCCTCCGCGAGCGCCACCCGCTCGTCGTTCGCCCGTCCCTCCAGGCCGCCGACCCGGATCGCGGAGAACACGAAGTCGGCGCCGCGCAGGGCCTCGTCCAGGTCGGTCGTCGCCGTCACCTCGGGCGCGCCGGGCACGCCCGCCGCCTGTTCGGCCAGCACCCGGGTCACGGCCGACAGCCGTCCGGCGTCCAGGTCGTGCAGCACGACCCGGGTGACCCGTCCCTCGGCACGGTCCGTCAGGAGCGCCCCGTACACGAGCGGCACCCGGAACCCGCCGCCGCCCAGAATCGTCAGCCTCACGCTTGCACCTCTCCTGCCACGACCACCTCGACGTCCGCCTCCTGAAGCGAGGAGTGGGTCGCCGGGTCGACCGGCGCGTTCGTCACCAGCACGTCCAGGTCCTCCGGACCGCAGACCTTCGCCGTTCCCGTACCCGGGAGCTTGGCGGAGTCGGCGAGCAGGACCACCTTGTCACTGGACTTGATCATGGCCCGCTTGACCGGCACCTCGACGACCGTCGTGTCCATCACCTGCCCGCCGGGCCGTACACCGCTGGTGCCGAGGAAGAGCCAGTCGGCGTGCAGCTGGCGCAGGTTGTCCTCGGTGAGGAAGCCGGCCAGGGAGCGGTACTCGCGGCGGACCATGCCGCCGAGCAGCACCAGCTCGATGCCCTCGTCGTCGGCGAGCTCCTCGTAGACCACCAGGTTGCTGGTGATCACGGTGAGCCGGCGTCCGTGCAGCCGGCGGGCCAGCCGGAAGGCGGTGGTGCCGATGTCCAGCAGCACCGACTGACCGTCCCCGACCATCGCCGCCGCGCGCGCCGCTATGGCGTCCTTCTCCGGCACGCGCACTTCCGCGACCTCGGCGAAGGGCTGGTCGCCCTCCTCGACGACGGCGCCCCCGTGCACGCGCGTGAGCAGGCCGTCCTCCTCGAGCTCGACCAGGTCGCGCCTGATCGTGGCGGGGCTCACCCCCAGCTGCTCGGAGAGGTCGGTCACGGCCGCGGGGCCGCCGGAGCGCAGGGCCCGCAGGATGAGTTGGTGTCGTCGTTCCGCCAGCACACCGTGAACACTACTCGTCACCTTCGAGCACTCCTATGCTCAATTCTGCTCAGATATTGATCGATCTCACTGGAGCGGCGCGGCTTCACCGAGTGAACTCGCCTGCCGAAAACGGAGATTCCTTGTTTTAACTCTTGACGACCGATCGGGACGGAGAGCACATTGGCCGCACCTTGAGAGCGCTCTCAGAAGGCACCCGCGCATCCGACTCCGTACCCGAGAGGCCCCCATGAGCGAAACCTCCGGCACACCCAGCGGCATACCCAGACGGCGTTCGCTGCGCCGCGCGCTGCTGGCCGTTCTCGGCACCCTCGGTCTCGCGGCGGCCGCCGCCACGGCCGCCACCCTGCCCGCCAGCGCCTCCGCGCCCACGCCCCCCTCCGGCTGGACGCAGGTGTTCCTCGACGACTTCAACGGCGCGGCGGGGACCGGCGTCAACACCTCCGCCTGGCAGTACGACACCGGGACGTCGTACCCGGGCGGTGCCGCCAACTGGGGCACGGGCGAGGTCGAGACGATGACCAACAGCACCAGCAACGTCGCCCTCGACGGCAACGGCAACCTGCTCATCACCCCGCGCCGCGACTCCTCCGGCAACTGGACCTCGGGCCGCATCGAGACCACCCGCACCGACTTCCAGCCCCCGGACGGCGGCAAACTGCGCGTCGCATCCCGCATACAGTTGCCCAACGTCACCGGCGCCGCCGCCAAGGGCTACTGGCCGGCGTTCTGGATGCTGGGCGCGCCCTACCGCGGCAACTACCAGAACTGGCCGAGCGTCGGCGAGCTGGACATCATGGAGAACGTCCAGGGACTGAACACCGACTGGGCCACGGTGCACTGCGGCACCAACCCCGGCGGCCCCTGCAACGAGACGTCCGGCATCGGCGGCAACACCTCCTGTTCCGGCACGACCTGCCAGGCCGGCTTCCACACCTACGCGATGGAGTGGGACCGTTCGACCAGCCCCGAGGAGATCCGCTTCTACCTCGACGGCGTCAACTTCCACACGGTGAAGGCCAACCAGGTCGACGCCACCACCTGGGCGAACGCCACCAACCACGGCTTCTTCATCATCCTGAACGTGGCGATGGGCGGCGGCTTCCCGGCGGCGTTCGGCGGCGGCCCGGACAGCGGCACGCAGCCGGGCCACCCGATGGTCGTGGACTACGTGCAGGTGCTGCAGTCGACGGGCAGCGGGGGCGGCACCACGCCTCCGCCGTCCGGCAACCGTGACGCCTACAGTGCCATCCAGGCCGAGTCCTACGACAGCCAGTCCGGCACGGCCACCGAGACCACCACGGACACCGGCGGCGGCCAGGACATCGGCTCGCTGGCCAACGGCGACTGGGCCCTCTACAAGGGCGTCGACTTCGGCTCCACGGCGGCCAGGCAGGTCTACGGCCGGGTGGCGAGCGGTGCGGCCTCCGGTGTGAGCGGACTGGTGGAGGTGCGCCTCGACAGCCGCAGCAACTCCCCCGTCGGCAGCTTCGCGGTGGCCGGCACCGGCGGCTGGCAGAGCTGGAAGACGGTCCCGGCGAACATCACCTCGGTCACCGGCACGCATGACGTCTATCTGACGTTCACCAGCGGCCAGGCGTCGGACTTCGTGAACGTGAACTGGTTCGACTTCGGTCACTGACCGCCGCCCTCCCTGGAAAGGGGCTCCACGCGCGCGCGTGGAGCCCCTTTCCCTGAGCGCCCTCAGCGCAGCTCCGCCCGGAACGCCACCGGCGTCCGGCCGGTGTGCAGGTGGAAGAACTTGGAGAAGTTCGCCGCGTCCGGGAAGCCGACGGCCGCGCCGACGCGGCCTATCGGCATGTCCGTGTGGGCGAGGAGGCGCTTGGCCTCCAGGACGACGCGCTTGTCGATGAAGCCCTTCGGTGTCTCGCCGGTGGCGGCGCGGACCGCGCGGACCAGGGTGCGGCGGGAGTAGCCGAGGGCGTCGGCGTAGGCACTGACGCTGTGGTTGGCGGCGAAGCCCTTCTCGACGGCGTCGCGGAAGAGGGTGAACGTCGTGTCGGCCTGCTGCCGGGCCACTTCCGCCGAGCTGGCCGCGAGATGCGCCAGGCGCAGCAGGAACGCCGTGAGCAAGTGGCGCAGCACCGAGGTGTGCAGGCCGAGGGGAAGCGTCGCGGTGTCCTCGTACTCCCGGCGCAGCTGGGCCAGGGACGCCTCAAGACCGGCGAGCTGGGCCGGGTCGGGGTGGAGCAGGGGCGGCAGGTCGTACCGGTACAGCCCGGTGGCCTCCACCGTTGCGCGGGGCAGGAAGCCGGGCTGCATGGTCAGGACGGTTCCGCGGTACTCGCTGGTGCGCGAGAAGCGGTGGACCTGCCCCGGGCGGATCCACAGCAGGTCACCGGCCGCCACCTGGTACTCGGCGAAGTCGATCATGTGGCGTACGGGGCCGTCGGCGAAGAGCATCACGACGTGGAAGTCGATGCGGTGCACGCGCTCCAGCGGCGCCTCGGCGTGCCAGGTGCGGTCGCTTCCCATCGGGCCGATCTGCATGCCGACACCGCAGACGCTGAGTTCGACCGGGAAGGGGAAGGTTCTGATCCCGTCCACGCCGCCGTCACCGTCGTCGTCACCGTCTGCGCTTTGGGGGGTCATGTTCGCCATGTCCTTCTCGTGCCGCCTCAGCCGCGCGCCCTGCGGCGCCGTGCCGCCCGGGGGTGTCCCACTTTCACCACAGGCTGACACACGGCGACCTTCCCCCGTAAAAGTCAGACTTTTAAGTTTGAACGCGTCAGACCAGCCAACGGCTCGGAACGAGGACTTCTTGAAGATGAGCACGCAGACACCGGGCAGCTTCGAATGGACCGAACTCGACCGGCGTGCCGTCGACACCGCCCGCCTGCTGGCGACCGATGCCGTGCAGAAGGCCGGCAACGGCCACCCCGGCACCGCGATGAGCCTGGCCCCGGCGGCGTACACCATCTTCCAGAAGGTGATGCGCCATGACCCGGCCGACCCGGAGTGGACCGGCCGCGACCGCTTCGTGCTGTCCCCCGGCCACACCTCGCTGACCCTGTACACCCAGCTCCATCTCGCCGGGTACGAGCTGGAACTGGAGGACCTGAAGGCGTTCCGCACGCACGGCTCGAAGACGCCCGGCCACCCCGAGTACGGGCACACCGCGGGCGTGGAGACCACCACCGGCCCGCTCGGACAGGGCGTCGCGAACGCCGTCGGCATGGCGATGGCCGCCCGCTACGAGCGCGGCCTGTTCGACCCGGACGCTCCCGAGGGCACCTCTCCCTTCGACCACACCGTCTGGGCGGTCGTCTCCGACGGCGACCTGCAGGAGGGCGTCTCCGCCGAGGCCTCCTCCCTGGCCGGGCACCAGAAGCTCGGCAACCTCGTCTTCCTCTACGACGACAACCACATCTCCATCGAGGGCGACACCGCGACCGCCTTCTCCGAGGACGTACTGAAGCGGTACGAGGCGTACGGCTGGCACACCCAGCGGATCGAGCCGACCGACGACGGCGACATCGACGTGCACGCGCTGTACGCGGCGCTCAAGGCCGCGCGGGCCGAGACCGAGCGCCCCTCCCTCATCGCGATGCGCACGATCATCGCCTGGCCCGCCCCGAACGCGCGGAACACCGAGTCCGCCCACGGTTCCGCACTGGGCGCCGACGAGGTCGCCGCGACCAAGCGGGTCCTCGGCTTCGACCCGGAGGAGAGCTTCGAGGTCGCGGACGAGGTTCTCGCCCACACCCGCCGGGCCCTGGACCGGGGCGCCGAGGAGCACGCCGCCTGGGACAAGCGGATCGCCGAGTGGCGCGCTGCCCAGCCCGAGCGCGCCGAGGTGTTCGACCGGGTCGTCGCCGGCCGGCTGCCCGAGGGCTGGGAGGACGCCCTGCCGGTGTTCGAACCGGGCAAGTCCGTCGCCACCCGTGCCGCGTCCGGCAAGGTGCTCCAGGCGCTCGGCCCGGTCGTCCCCGAACTGTGGGGCGGCTCCGCCGACCTGGCCGGGTCGAACAACACGACCATCGACAAGGGCAGCTCGTTCCTGCCGGAGGGCAACCCGCTGCCGGAGGCAGACCCGTACGGCCGGACGGTCCACTTCGGCATCCGCGAGTTCTCCATGGCCGCGGAGATGAACGGCATCGCCCTGCACGGCAACACCCGCGTCTACGGCGGCACTTTCCTGGTGTTCTCCGACTACATGCGCAACGCCGTCCGGATGTCCGCGCTGATGCAGCTGCCGGTGACGTACGTGTGGACGCACGACTCCATCGGCCTCGGCGAGGACGGCCCGACCCACCAGCCCGTCGAGCACCTGGCCTCGCTGCGCGCCATCCCGGGCCTGAACGTGGTCCGCCCGGCCGACGCCAACGAGACCGCGATCGCCTGGGCGGAGATCCTGCGCCGGCACTCCACCCACCCGGCCCCGCACGGCCTGGCGCTCACCCGGCAGGGCGTGCCGACGCACGCGCCGAACCCGGACGCGGCGCGCGGCGGCTACGTCCTCGTCGAGTCCGCCACCGAAACCCCGGACGTCGTCCTCATCGCCACCGGCTCCGAGGTGCAGCTCGCCGTCGCCGCCCGGGAGCAGCTGGAGGCCGAGGGGGTCGGCACGCGGGTGGTGTCGATGCCGTCCGTGGAGTGGTTCGAGGAGCAGCCGCGCGAGTACCGCGACCGGGTGCTTCCGCCGGACGTGCGGGCGCGCGTCGCGGTCGAGGCCGGGATCGGTCTGACCTGGTACCGCTTCGTGGGCCATGCCGGACGCATCGTCTCCCTCGAGCACTTCGGCGCCTCCGCCGACGCCAAGACGCTGTTCGCCGAGTTCGGCTTCACCCCCGAGAACGTCGCCGCGGCGGCCCGGGAATCCATTGCCGCCGCCCGCGGTTGATCCGACCGCACGAAGGAAGATGATCACAGTGACCGAAGCGACCGCGACCGCGGGAGCACTCAAGCGCCTCGCCGACGAGGGCGTGTCGATCTGGCTGGACGACCTGTCCCGGCAGCGGATCACCTCCGGCAGCCTCGCCGAGCTCGTCGAGACCGGGAACGTCGTCGGCGTCACCACCAACCCGTCGATCTTCCAGGCCGCCATCGGCTCGGGCGCGGGCTACGAGGAGCAGCTCACCGACCTGGCCGTGCGAGGCGTCACGGTCGACGAGGCGGTACGTATGCTGACGACCGCCGACGTACGAGCCGCCGCCGATATTCTGCATCCTGTATACGAAAAGACCGGTGGTCGCGACGGCCGCGTGTCCATTGAGGTCGACCCGCGCCTCGCCCACGACACGGCGGCCACCATCGCCGAGGCCCGGCAGCTCGCCTGGCTGGTCGACCGCCCCAACGTCATGATCAAGATCCCGGCGACCCGGGCGGGCCTGCCCGCCATCACCGAGGTCATCGGCCTGGGCATCAGCGTCAACGTCACGCTGATCTTCTCCCTCGAGCGCTACCGCGAGGTGATGGACGCCTACCTCGCCGGCCTGGAGAAGGCCCGGGCGAAGGGCCTGGACCTGTCCGCCATCCACTCCGTGGCGTCCTTCTTCGTCTCCCGCGTCGACACCGAGATCGACAAGCGGCTGACGGTCCTGGGCACCGACGAGGCCCTGGCGCTCAAGGGCAGGGCCGCGCTGGCGAACGCGCGGCTGGCCTACGAGGCGTACGAGGCGGTCTTCGCCGGACCGCGCTGGCCGGCCCTGGCCGGGGACCGGGCGAACAAGCAGCGTCCGCTGTGGGCGTCCACCGGTGTGAAGGATCCCGCATACAAGGACACGCTGTATGTAGACGATCTGGTCGCGCCCGGCACGGTCAACACCATGCCGGAGGCCACCCTGGACGCGGTCGCCGACCACGGCGCCGTCACCGGCGACACGGTCACCGGCGGTTACGCGCAGGCCTGCGCCGACCTCGCGGCCGTCGAGCGGCTCGGTATCTCCTACGCGGAGGTCGTCCAGCAGCTAGAGGACGAGGGCGTCGCCAAGTTCGGGGCGGCCTGGCAGGACCTGCTGGACGCGGTCGCGAAGTCCCTGGACAGCAAGGGAGTTGACGCCTGATGACCACCACCGAAGACCAGGAGACGGCACCGGCCGCGGTGCGGGTGCCCGTCGTCCCGGCCGCCGGCTGGGTGAACCCGCTGCGCGATCCGCGCGACCGCCGCCTGCCCCGCATCGCGGGTCCGTCGGGACTGGTCATCTTCGGCGTGACCGGCGACCTGTCCCGCAAGAAGCTGATGCCGGCCGTCTACGACCTGGCCAACCGCGGTCTGCTGCCGCCGGGCTTCTCCCTGGTGGGCTTCGCCCGCCGCGACTGGGAGGACCAGGACTTCGCGCAGGTGGTGCACGACGCCGTCCGCGAGCACGCGCGCACCCCGTTCCGCGAGGAGGTCTGGCAGCAGCTCGCCGAGGGCATGCGGTTCATCCCCGGCGACTTCGACGACGACACCGCGTTCAAGCAGCTGCGCGAGGCCGTCGAGGAGCTGGACGCCTCCCGGGGCACCGGCGGCAACTTCGCCTTCTACCTCTCCGTACCGCCGAAGTTCTTCCCCAAGGTCGTGCGACAGCTGAAGAAGCACGGCCTGGCGAGCCCCCCGCGGGGCGCCTGGCGGCGCGCGGTCATCGAAAAGCCGTTCGGGCGCGATCTGGCGAGTGCCCGCGAGCTGAACGCGATCGTGCACGACGTGTTCGAGCCGGACCAGGTCTTCCGCATCGACCACTACCTCGGCAAGGAGACCGTCCAGAACATCCTGGCGCTCCGCTTCGCCAACGAGATGTACGAGCCGATCTGGAACCGGTCGTACGTCGACCACGTACAGATCACCATGGCCGAGGACATCGGCATCGGCGGCCGGGCCGGCTACTACGACGGCATCGGCGCCGCCCGGGACGTCATCCAGAACCACCTGCTGCAGCTGATGGCGCTCACCGCGATGGAGGAGCCCATCGCCTTCGACGCCGAGTCGCTGCTCACCGAGAAGCTGAAGGTGCTGAAGTCGGTGCGGCTGCCGGAGAAGCTGGGCGAGCACACCGTGCGCGGCCAGTACGCGGAGGGCTGGCAGGGCGGCGCGAAGGTGCCCGGATACCTGCAGGAGGAGGGCATCGACCCCAGGTCGAAGACCGACACCTACGCGGCGGTCAAGCTGGAGGTGGACAACCGCCGCTGGGCGGGCGTCCCCTTCTACCTGCGCACCGGCAAGCGGCTCGGCCGCCGCGTGACCGAGATCGCGGTGGTCTTCAAGCGGGCCCCGCACTCCCCGTTCGACTCCACGGCCACCGAGGAGCTCGGGCAGAACGCCATCGTCATCCGGGTCCAGCCGGACGAGGGCATGACCGTCCGGTTCGGCTCGAAGGTGCCGGGCACCTCGATGGAGATCCGGGACGTGTCGATGGACTTCGCCTACGGCGAGTCGTTCACCGAGTCCAGCCCGGAGGCGTACGAGCGGCTCATCCTGGACGTGCTGCTGGGCGACGCCAACCTGTTCCCCCGTCACCAGGAAGTGGAAGAGTCCTGGAAGATCCTCGACCCGATCGAGGAGTACTGGGCAGCGCACGGCAAGCCGGCGCAGTACCCCTCGGGCACCTGGGGACCCGAGGAAGCCGACGAGATGCTCGCACGAGACGGACGGAGCTGGCGCAGGCCATGAAGATCGACCTGACCGACACCACGGCAAGCAAGATCAACAAGGCGTTGGTGCAGGGCCGCCGCGCCATCGGGACACCGGCCGTGGGCATGGTCCTGACGATGGTCATCGTCACGGACGAGGAGAACGCCTACGACGCGATCAAGGCGGCCGAGGAGGCCTCGCACGAGCACCCCTCGCGCACCCTGGTCGTCATCAAGCGGCACGCCCGCACCCCGCGCGAGCGCACCAAGTCCCGCCTGGACGCGGAGGTCCGGGTCGGCTCCGAGGCCGGCACCGGCGAGACGGTCGTGCTGCGCACCTACGGCGAGGTGTCCGACCACGCCGACTCCGTCGTCCTGCCGCTGCTGCTGCCGGACGCGCCGGTGGTCGTGTGGTGGCCGGTGGACGCGCCGGAGAACCCCGCGAAGGATCCGCTGGGCGCGCTCGCGCAGCGCCGGATCACCGACCTGTACGCCGTCGAGAACCCGCTGGAGGTCCTTCAGTCCCGGGTCCGGTCCTACGCGCCCGGCGACACCGACCTCGCCTGGACCCGGCTCACCCCGTGGCGCTCGATGCTGGCCGCGGCCCTGGACCAGGCCCGGACCAAGGTGATCTCGGCGGCCGTGGAGAGCGAGGCCGACAACCCGGCCGCCGAGCTGCTGGCCCGCTGGCTGGAGGCGCGGCTGAAGGTCGGCGTCGACCGTGTCGTCACCGCCGGTCCGGTCGTCACGGCGGTCCGGCTGGGCACCGACAACGGCGAGATCGTCATCGACCGCCCCGAGGGCCCGCTGGCCACGCTGACCCTCCCGGGCCAGCCGCCGCGCACCCTCGCGCTGAAGGTGCGGTCCATGTCCGAGCTCATCGCCGAGGAGCTCCGTCGGCTCGACGCGGACGAGATGTACGCCGTGGCCCTGCGCGGCGACGGCGCCAAGGAGGCCCCCGCCCATGCCTGACGCCCCGAAGCTCACCCGGCGGCCCGAGTGGACCGCCCTGGAGGACCACCGCGCGGACGCGCTGCCGCACACGAGCCTGCGGGAGCTGTTCGCGGCCGACCCCGCTCGCGCCGAGCGGTACGTCGTCACCGTGGGCGACCTGCGCATCGACTACTCCAAGCACCTCATCACGGACGAGACCCTCGCCCTGCTGCAGGAACTGGCCACCGCCACCGACGTGTCCGGGCTGCGCGACGCCATGTTCCGCGGCGAGCGGATCAACGTCACCGAGAACCGGGCCGTCCTGCACACCGCGCTGCGCGCGCCGCGGGACGCGGTGATCGAGGTCGACGGGGAGAACGTCGTCCCCGAGGTCCACGCGGTCCTGGACAAGATGGCCGGCTTCGCCGAGCGGGTCCGCTCCGGAGCGTGGACCGGCCACACCGGCAGGCGGATCCGCAACGTCGTCAACATCGGCATCGGCGGCTCCGACCTGGGTCCGGCGATGGCCTACGAGGCACTGCGCCCCTGCACGGCACGGGAGTTGACGTTCCGTTTCGTGTCGAACGTGGACGGCGCCGACCTGCACGAGGCCACCCGCGACCTGGACCCGGCGGAGACCCTGTTCATCGTCGCGTCGAAGACCTTCACCACCATCGAGACGATCACGAACGCGACCTCGGCCCGCTCCTGGCTGCTGAAGGGGCTGGACGGGGACGAAAAGGCGGTCGCGAAGCACTTCGTCGCCCTGTCGACGAACGCCGGGAAGGTCGCCGAGTTCGGCATCGACCCGGACAACATGTTCGCGTTCTGGGACTGGGTCGGCGGCCGGTACTCGTACGACTCGGCGATCGGGCTGTCGCTGATGATCGCCATCGGACCGGAGCGGTTCCGGGAGATGCTCGACGGTTTCCGGATCGTCGACGAGCACTTCCGGAACGCGCCCGCCGAGGCCAACGCACCGCTGATCCTGGGTCTGTTGGGCATCTGGTACAACAACTTCTTCGACGCCCAGTCGCACGCGGTGCTGCCCTACAGCCACTACCTGTCGAAGTTCACGGCCTACCTGCAGCAGCTGGACATGGAGTCCAACGGCAAGTCGGTGGACCGCGACGGCCACCGCGTCGGGTGGCAGACCGGTCCGGTGGTGTGGGGCACTCCCGGCACCAACGGGCAGCACGCCTACTACCAGTTGATCCACCAGGGCACGAAGCTCGTCCCGGCCGACTTCATCGGTTTCGCCCGGCCCCTGGCCGAGCTCAGCGAGGAACTGGCGGCCCAGCACGACCTGTTGATGGCGAACTTCTTCGCCCAGACCCAGGCCCTCGCCTTCGGCAGGACCGCCGACGAGGTGCGCGCCGAGGGCGTGCCCGAGGAGCAGGTGCCGCACCGCACCTTCAGGGGCAACCACCCCACCACGACGATCCTCGCCACCGAACCGACCCCCTCGGTCCTCGGCCAGCTCGTCGCCCTCTACGAACACAAGGTGTTCGTGCAGGGCGCCGTGTGGAACATCGACTCCTTCGACCAGTGGGGCGTGGAGCTCGGCAAGGTCCTCGCGCGGCGCGTCGAACCCGCCCTGACCGAGGGCGCGGACGTGCCCGGTCTCGACCCGTCCACCACCGCCCTCGTGGCCGCGTACCGCACGCTCAAGAACGCTTAGAGAGAAGTGAAGCTGATCATGACAGCCATGCAGTTGGGCCTCATCGGTCTCGGCAAGATGGGCGGCAACATGCGCGAGCGGATCCGCCGCGCGGGCCATACCGTCATCGGTTACGACCGCAACCCCGAACTCTCCGACGTCAAGGACCTCGCCGAACTCGTCGAGAAGCTCGACGCCCCGCGCACCGTCTGGGTGATGGTCCCGGCCGGCCGCGCCACCCAGTCCGTCATCGACGAGCTCAAGGACCTGCTGTCGGAGGGCGACACGGTCGTCGACGGCGGCAACTCCCGCTGGACGGACGACGAGAAGCACGCCGCGGAACTCGGCGTCAAGGGCATCGGCTTCGTCGACGCGGGCGTCTCCGGCGGCGTGTGGGGCCTGCAGAACGGCTACGCCCTGATGGTCGGCGGCGACAAGCAGCACGTACAGCGGCTGGAGCCGGTCTTCGAGGCACTCAAGCCCGAGGGCCCGTACGGCTACGTCCATGCGGGCCGGGTCGGTGCCGGGCACTTCTCGAAGATGGTCCACAACGGCATCGAGTACGCCATGATGCAGGCCTACGCCGAGGGCTGGGAGCTCCTGGAGAAGATCCGCTCGGTGGACAACGTCCGCGAGGTGTTCCGCTCCTGGCAGGAGGGCACCGTCATCCGCTCCTGGCTGCTCGACCTCGCCGTCAACGCCCTCGACGACGACGAGCACCTGGACAAACTGCGCGGCTACGCGGAGGACTCCGGCGAGGGCCGCTGGACCGTCGAGGCGGCCATCGACAGCGCCGTGCCGCTCCCGGCGATCACCGCGGCCCTCTTCGCCCGGTTCGCCTCCCGTCAGGACGACTCCCCGCAGATGAAGATGATCGCGGCGCTGCGCAACCAGTTCGGCGGCCACGCCGTCGAGACGGCGAAGGAGTAACCGGCCGTGGGCGACCTCCTGCTGGTCCGCCACGGAGAGACGGAGTGGAGCGTGTCGGGCCAGCACACCAGCTTCACCGACCTGCCCCTCACCCAGCGCGGCGAGGAACAGGCCAAGTCCCTCGCCGCGTTCCTCTCCGGCCGGACCTACGCACTCGCGCTCACCAGCCCGCTCGGCCGCGCGATACGCACCGCCGAACTCGCGGGCCTGACGGGGGCCGTCCCGGAACCCGGCCTGCACGAGTGGGACTACGGCGGCTACGAGGGCGTCACCACCGCCGACATCCACCGCACCCGCCCCGACTGGGATCTGTGGACGGACGGCGTGCCACCCGGCCCGGCGGGACACCCCGGTGAGTCACCGGCCGAAGTGGGCCTGCGCGCCGACCGGGTGCTGACCCGCGTGGAGACGGCCCTCGCCCAGGGCGAGGGCGACGTGATCCTCGTCGCCCACGCTCACTTCCTGCGGGTCCTCACCGCCCGGCGGCTGGGCCTTCCGCCCTCCGACGGCCGCCTCTTCCAACTGGCCACCGGCACGCTGAGCCGCCTGTCGACGGAGCACGGGCGCCCGGTGATCGCGGAGTGGAACACCAGACCGTGAACCGGCGCGGCACGCCCCAGGGCCTGTCCGGCGGATCACGGCGCAGGGAACCGACGGTGCCTGATCAGTGCTGGTGGGCGTGCCAAACCCCGCGTCGGCGGCGTGATCCGCCGGACAGGACCCAGTGCTGGGCGTGCTGCGCCGCCAGGTGTACGGGCGCGTTCCGGGCGCCGTATCCCCGGTAGCCGGGATCGCGCCGGACCAGTTCGAAGCAGACCCGGCCGCCGGTGGACGTGCAGCAGTGCCGGAAGGCGCCGCTCGCGTCCCGCTCGTAGAGGCCGGTCGTAGAGGCTGCCGAGGTCGTGGTTACGTCTCCACCTCCCCGTCGGCGAACTCGGACCGGGCGGCCAGGTCGTCGTAGTAGTCGGCGGGGATGGGCAGCAGCCGGCCGCCGGCCGCGCGGAAGCGGCGGGCGGCCGTCACCCAGTCGCCGGTGGCCGGCGCGATGCGCTGGGCGTGCGCGCCGTCCTCGGTGGGCGTGGCGCCGACGGTGAGGGCGATACGGACGCTGCAGTCGGCGGGGTGTGGCAGGTGCGCCGGGAGGGGCAGGCCGGGGTGGGCGGCCATGCCGGTAGTGGTGGCGTGCACGATGCCCTCGGCCCGCGCCAGCAGCCCGGCCAGGTCGCCGGGGACGGTGTGGGCGGCCCGGCCCGCGCCGAAGTGCCGGTTCAGGGACGCGGCGAGGGCGGCGTCCTCTCGGGCAGCACGTCGACGACGGTGACCGGACCCGCGTAGAGGAAGAGCGCGGCGTGCGCGACGGCCGCGCCCGCGCCGCCCACGCCGGCTGCGCCACCGGCTCCCGCGGCCGTCCGGCAGACCGCGCGAGAAGGACGCGGCGAGATCGTCGCCCGCACCCGCACCAGCGAGCGGCTCCCCTGCTGGCGCTGCTGCGCGACCGATGGCGGGGCTGGGAGGCCCCGCGGGCGGAGACGTGTCGGCCTGACAGCGCCCGGCGGACCGGCCGGGACGTGAAGCCGGCTTCGGCGCCTCGCCCGCGACGACGACCGGGCTCATGACGGGCGTACGGCGGAATCGAGCAGCGGCCCGAGTTCCCGGGCCACGGTCTTCAGGGGCCGTACGTCCTGTTCGGCGCGGGCCATCAGGATGGCGCCCTCGAGGGCACTGATCATGAGGGTGGCGAGCGCGTCGGCCCGGTCGCGGGGCACACCCGTCTCCGTGAGGGCGTCGGCGAGCGGGCGCCGCCAGGTCGCGAACGCGGCGGCGGCCGCATCCCAGGTGGACGTCCCGGCCGAGGCGCAGTCCACGGTGGCCGCCGCGACCGGGCAGCCGGCGGCGAAGCCGGCCGTCTCGTACTCGTCGGTCCACTGCCGCACCATCGCCGCGAACAGGCCGCTCGGCGTCGGCCGGTCCAGCCCGGCCAGGAAGCGCGCAATCCGCTTGCCCGCGTAACGGCCCGCCCAGTTGACGGCCTCGTTGACGAGCTGTTCCTTGCCGCCGGGGAAGTAGTGCTGAAGCGAGCCGCGGGGCGCCTCGGCGTGTGCGGCGACGTCCCGCATGCCGGTCGCCGTGACCCCCTCGCGCCGGATCAGCTGGGCCGCGCTGAACACCATCCGCTCGCGCGGTCCCCGCCGGGACTCAGCCATCGTCGACCTCCCCGCTCCCCGCGCCGACCCTCACTTTCGGACACCAGCCTATGACCGACGTCATAACGGCCGCTACTATGACCACTGTCATACTCGCCCGCTCGAGCGGAGGGTGGTCCCATGCGGGTCGGTTTCATCGGTCTGGGAGTGATGGGGCAGCCCATGGCCCTACGGCTGGCCGCCTCGGGCACCCCGCTGGTGGTCTTCAACCGCACCGCCGCCCGCGCCGAGCCGCTGCGCGCGGCCGGCGCCGAGGTGGCGGCGGACGCCGCGGGCGTGTTCGCGCGCGCCGGCGTGGTACTCCTGATGCTGGCCGACGACCTCGCGATCGACGCCGCCCTGGACCGCGGCACCCCGGACTTCGCGACACGGGTCGCCGGCCGGATCGTCGTCCACATGGGGACCACCTCGCCGGAGTACTCGCGCGTGCTGGAGGCCGATGTCCGCGCGGCGGGCGGGCGCTACGTCGAGGCACCCGTGTCCGGGTCACGGGTTCCGGCGGAGCGGGGTGAGCTGGTGGCCATGCTGGCCGGGGAGGATGCGGCCGTGGAGACCGTACGGCCGCTGCTCTCCCCCCTGTGCCGGGAGACTTTCGTGTGCGGTCCCGCGCCCGCCGCCCTGCTGATGAAGCTGGCGGTGAACCTGTTCCTGATCACACTGGTGACCGGGCTGACGGAGGCGTTCCACTTCGCCGAGCGGCAGGGCCTGGACCGGCGGCAGTTCCTGGACGTCCTCGACGCGGGACCCATGGCCAGCGGCGTCTCCCGCATGAAGGCGCCCAAGCTGGACGCCCGTGACTTCGCGGTACAGGCGGCGGCCCTGGATGTGCTGAAGAACAACCGGCTGATCGCCGAGGCCGCCCGCAGGTCCCGCCTGGCCTCGCCGTTGCTCGACGTCTGCCATGCCCTCTTCGAGGAGACGGTGGAGCGGGGGTACGGCGGTCAGGACATGGTGACGGTGCTGCGGGCGATCGAGGCGCGGAGCGACGAGTGGCTGTAGGCAGGCGGCTGTAGGCACGTGACTGCAGGCAGACGACTGCAGACGCAGGCGGGCGACCATAGACAAGATCGTAGGCAGAGACTGTAGACAATCGCCCGCAGACGGCTACCGCTTCGGAATGCCGTATGCCCGCTCCACGCGCAGCCGCAACACCAGCCGGCGGTCGCGGACCATGGCGGCCCGGTAGTCGTCCCAGTCCGGGTGCTCGCCCTGGACGTCCCGGTAGAGGCGGATCAGTTCCTCGACCGTCTCGTCGTGCGGGTCCCGGGCGACGGGTGAGAGGTCGGCCGTCCCCTCGGCGACCGTGTACGCCCACCGGTCGGCGGTGGTCACGTGGTACGAGGCTCTCGGGTCCCGGCGCAGGTTGCGCGTCTTCGCGCGGTCGTCCGTGAGGGAGACGCGGATGATCCGCTCGTCGGGGTAGTAGGCGTGGTTCACGTTCGACAACTGGGGCCGGCCGTCGCGCTTCAGAGTGACCAGCACCCCGCTGTCGCCGTCGGAGAGCAGCTTGAGCAATGCGTCCTGCGTGGCGTCCTGGGTCATGTCTGGATCAACTCCGCCGGGCGGCCCGCACATTCCCGGGCGCTCACCTTTGGTAGACACTGTCTACCGGGCACTGGTAGACAGTGTCTATGTCCCTGAGTGAATCGGAGCCGGGCCTGCGCACCCGGCTGGTCGACGTCGGTGCGGAACTGGTGGCCGCCGAGGGCGCAGGGGCGCTGACCCTGCGGGAGATCGCCCGCCGGGCCGGCGTCTCGCACGGTGCGCCGCGCCGCTACTTCCCCACCCACCTGGAACTGCTGTCCGCCATCGCGCGCCGCGGCTTCACCGACCTGGCCGGCCGGGCGGAGACGGCGCTGGCGGACGCCGCGCCGGACCCGCGCACGCGGCTGACGGTCCTGGGCCGGGTCTACCTGGAGTTCGCGCTGGGCAACCGCGGCATGTACGAGCTGATGTTCCGCCATGACCTGCTGGCAAGCGGGCACTTGGGTCTGCGCGAGACCAGCCTGCCGCTGTTCGGGCTGCTGGTGGATCTGGTGGGCCGGGTGCGTCCGGAGGCCGACGCCCGCCTGGTCGCGGGCGCGTTGTGGGCGAACTTGCACGGCATCGCCCAGCTCTGGGGCTGGGGCAGCCTCCAACTCACCGCTGGCGGCGGCGACTTCGTACCGCTGCTGCATGCGACGCTGGACGCCCACCTCGGGCCGGAGGGCGGGCGGTGAACCGTGTCCTGACGCTGGCGAGCAGCGTGGTCGGCGCCGTGGTCGTCGCCCTGGACGGTACGGTCCTCACCGTCGCCCAGCCCACCTTGCAAAGGGAGTTGCACGCCTCCTTCGCCGAGGTGCAGTGGACCAGTACTGCCTACCTGATCGCGGTGGCGAGCCTGCTGGTGTTCGCCGGACGGCTGGGTGACCGGTACGGGCAGCGGCAGGTGTTCGCCTGCGGGATGCTCGGGTTCGGGGCGGCGTCGGCGGGCATCGGCCTGGCGCCCGGCGTGGGCTGGGTGATCGCGCTGCGGGTCGCACAGGGCGTGTGCGGCGCGCTGCTGCAGCCGGCCACGCTCGGCATGCTGCGCACCGCTTTCCCGCCGGAGCGGCTCGCGATGCCGCTGGCGGTGCGCACCGCCGCGATCGGGCTGGCGGCGGCGGCCGGGCCGGTGGTGGGCGGGGCGCTGGTGACGGAGCTGGGCTGGCGGGCCGTGTTCTTCCTCAACGTGCTGCCCGCCTGCGGCTTCGGCGTGCTCGCGCTCGTCGCGCGCGACACGGGGCGGCCTCGGCCCACCGGGGCCCGGCTGGACGTGTCCGGCGCCCTGCTCCTCGCGGTGACGCTCGGCTGTCTGGTGCACGCCCTGGTCGCGCGGCCGGTGTCCGCGCAGACGGTGGCCGGACTGGCCGTGGCCGTGCTGACCGGCGCCGCCTTCGTCCGGCACGAGCGGCGGGCCGCGAGCCCGCTGCTGCCGCCGGAGGTGATCGGCTCGCCGGCGGCCGGGGCGGCGCTGGGCATCCTGGTGGCCGCGTCGGCGTCGTTGTTCGGCACGCTGTTCACCGTCACCTATGTCCTTCAGGGCGCGCTGGGCCTCGATCCCTTCGACAGTGCCCTGCGCAGCCTGCCGCTGGCCGTGCTGATGGTGCTGTCCGCGCCGGGATGCGCGGTGCTGCTGCGCCGGGTGGGCGCCCGCCGTACGACCGGGGCGGCGACGGCCGTGCTCGCGGCCGGTGTCCTGGTGCTGTCCCGGGCCTCGGGCTCGTTCGCGCTGGGTGCCGGGTTCGCGCTGCTGGGCGCCGGGTTCGGCACGGTGATGGTGGCGGCCACGCACGTGGTCGTACGGCGGGCGGACGCGGGCTCCGCAGGGGTGGCGGGCGGGTTGCAGCAGACCGCGCTGAACGTCGGGCCGGCGCTCGGCGTGGCCGCGGCGACCTCGCTGACGGGTGCGGGGACGGCGCCCGCGCTGACGGTCCTGGCGGCCGTGGCCGCGCTCGGCGCGGTGGCCTCCCGGGCGCTGCCCGGGCGCCGCGTCGTGTCGATCACACGCCGCGCGGATGCCCGGGAGCGTGCCCGCGTTCCTGCGACGATGAGGTCCGACGACGTCCGATGAGGTCTGAGGGCGTCCCGGCGGGGTATGACAAACCGCACCGGGTCGGACACGACCGGAGGAGAGCGATGGCACAGTTGCGACAGGAAGTCGACCCGGCCGAGGCCGGGCTGGACGCGAAGGCGCTGGACCGCCTCGACCAGTACGTCGCCCACTATGTCGACGAGGGACGTCTGCCCGGCTTCCTGGTGGCCGTCTCGCGCGGCGGCCGCGTCGCCCACCTCACCGTGCACGGCCACCGCGACCGGGCGGTGGGACTGCCGGTCGAGCCGGACACGCTGTGGCGGATCTACTCCATGACCAAGCCGGTCACCGCGGTCGCCGTGCTGCTGCTGGCGGAGGAGGGCAGGCTGTCGCTGGACGACCGGCTCGAAACCCACCTCCCCGCCTTCGCCGATCCCCGGGTGTACGTCGGCGGCTCGGGCGCCGACGTGGAGACCCGCCCGGCCGAGGGCCCCATCCTCCTGCGCCACCTGCTGACCCACACAGCGGGCCTCACCTTCGGCTTCTACTACTCCCACCCCGTCGACGCCCTCTACCGCGAGGCCGGCCTGGAGTCGTCCGTGCCTCCCGGCGCGGACCTGGCCGAGACGACGGACGTGTACGCGCGGCTGCCCCTGCAGTTCGAGCCGGGCACGCAGTGGAACTACTCGGTCGCCTCCAACGTGCTCGGCCGGGTGATCGAGGTGGTCTCCGGGCAGCCGCTCGACCGGTTCTTCGCCGACCGGATCTTCCGGCCGCTCGGCATGACGGACGCGGGCTTCGAGGTCACGCCCGAACAGTCCGGCAGGCTCGCCGAGTTGTACGGCGAGACCGACACCGGCGGCATCGAGCCGATCCCCGGACTGCCGGTGCACGGCCGCCCCCGCTTCCTGTCCGGCAGCGGTGGCATGGTCGCATCGGCCCACGACTATCACCGCTTCATGGAGATGCTCCGCCGGGGCGGCGAACTGGACGGCACCCGTCTGCTCTCCCCCGAGTCGGTGGCCCTGATGACCAGCAACCATCTCCCCGGCGGCGCCGACCTGCGCGCCTTCGGCGCCCCCGCCCACCAGGAGCCCGGCAACGCGGGCGTCGGCTTCGGCTTCAACGTCTCCGTGGTCATCGACCCCACCCGCACGGTGGCCCCCGCGGGCCCGGGCACGTACGGCTGGAGCGGTGTGGCGACCACCACCTTCTGGATCGATCCGGGCCGCGATGTGACCGTGCAGTTCATGACCCAGGTGCGGCCGAAGACGCTGAAGATCTTCCCGGAGCTGAAGCGGTTGGTCCATGAGGCGGTCGTCGGCTGAATCCGATGTCTGTCTGCTGAATTCCGCTTCCTGGGCACTGAATCCGGTTCTGGTCCACGGTCTGTACGGCCACGGTCTACGGCACGCGGCGAGGGCCCCGGTCGCCGCTCCTCGGCGCGGTGCCACAGCCGTACGTCATCCGGTACCGAGTTCGCGGCAGGCCCGGTCGAACGTGTCGAGACAGCGCCGCCACGGGCCGGATGCGGTGGTGAAGTCCAGCAGGTGGGGCAGCAGTGCGGCGGAGAAGTCGGTGCTGGACTCCCGGGGCAGCAGGGACGGCAGGTTGTCGATGGCGATCAGGTCCAGCGGCGGTTCCTTGCGCAGGCGGCGCGCGGGCTCCGCCCAGTCCGTCGTACGGTCGTACACCGGCAGGACGTTCAGGGGCGAGCCGACGTCGCACGTGACGTCGCACAGAGTGCGCAGGCGGCGGTCCGGGGCGTCGAGGTCCGCCTCCCGCAGGAACGGTGGGACGGGGCTGGTGGCGAGCACCGCGTTGACCATCACGTCGTGGGCCAGCAACGCGCGGCGGTCCAGGTCGCGGGTCTCGGCCAGGTCCCAGCCGGTCGGCTCGGTCCCGGCGGCGGCGAAGGCGGCCCGCGCCCCACGGCCGCTGCGGCCCAGGGCGCCGATCACCAGCGCCGTGAACTCCGCGTCCCCGGCGGCCGGCCGCAGGACCTCGTCCAGTTCCTCCTTGGAGGTGGGCGTCAGCGGTGCCGCCAGTCTGCCCCGCTGCTGGAGCACGGCCAGGGCCGCGCCGAGGTATCCCGCCCAGTAGCCGAAGGCGGCCAGGCGACGCCCGCCCTCGTCCACCAGGTACTCCAGGTCGAGGAGCGCCCCTCCCCCGGCCGCGAAGCGGCGCAGCAGGGCGGCCGCCCCGGGCTGCCGTTTGTAGGCGTGCCCGAAGAAGATGTGACGGTGGACCAACTCCCCGGGCCGGTCGGGAAGTTCCTTCAGTCCCAGGATCACGGCATCCGGGGGCGCCGACACCCACGAGCCGGCCGGGACGACGCGGGCGCCCACCGCCTCGTACTCCTCGGCCGGGAAGATCCGCTGCTCGGAGCTCTCGACGGTCAGTGTCACCCCGGCCTCGACCAGGCGCCGGGCATCGGAGGGGACGACCGGGGTGCGGCGTTCCGTCGTACGGTCCTCGTGGCGCAGCCACAGGTGGAGCTCGGTCATACCGGGTTGGCCTCCGGGCGCGGGGCGTCGGCCGCGAAACGGCCGGCGCGCAGGGGACGGACGTCCAGGAAGGGTACGCGGCCCGGGTACGGGTCGCGGACGACCTCGCCGTCGGGGCCCCCGCTCGAGCGAACCCGAGAGTACCGGCGGTGCGGCGCCCGGTCCCGGAGAGGAAGAGGACGGCCTCGGTCGTTGCCTCTTCCTGTCCGGGTCTTTCGGGCCCGTGTTCAGGACAGGTGCGCGACGGCGTCCAGATGGGGCAGGTGGTGGTCCAGCCGCTCCCGCTTGGTCCGCAGATAGGTGATGTTGTTCTCGCACGGCGGAATCAGCAGCGGCACCTGCTCGGCGACCTGGATGCCGTGGCGGAGCAACGCCTCCCGCTTGCGCGGGTTGTTGGACATCAGGCGTACCGAGTTCACACCGAGGTCCTGCAGTATCCCGGCGGCGACGCCGTAGTCGCGGGCGTCGACGGGCAGCCCGAGGGCGAGGTTCGCCTCCACGGTGTCCAGGCCCTCCGCCTGCAGGGCCATCGCGCGCAGCTTGGCGAGCAGGCCGATGCCGCGGCCCTCGTGCCCTCTCAAGTAGACGACGATGCCGCTGCCTTCGGCGACGACCGCGCGCAGCGCCGAGGCCAGCTGGTCGCCGCACTCGCAGTGCTGGGAGCCGAACGCGTCGCCGGTCAGGCACTCCGAGTGCAGCCGGGTGAGCACGTCGTCGGAGCCGATGTCGCCGTAGACCAGGGCCACTTGCTCGTCGCCGCGGTCGTGGTCCAGGTAGCCGACCGCCTGGAAATTCCCGTACACCGTGGGCAGTGGCGCATTCACGACGCGTTCCACACCCGTGCGCTGCGGGGACTTCTTGCCGAGTACGCCGATTTTTTCTGTCATGATCTGATTCCTAAAACAGAGACGAAAGGCCGTGAAGAAATGAGTGGTTCGGGCGCGGGTGGGGCGACGTTCGGTACATGGGGCCTGGTGCCGGCGGACACCACGGAAGAAGTACGGGCGCGGGCGGCGGACGTCTCAGCACAGGTCGCCGTCCTTCCCGTCGGCAGTTTCGAGCAGCACGGCCCCTTTCTTCCGCTGGCGACGGACACACTGGTCGCCTGTGCCATCGCCCGGGAGATCGCCGCGGCGTACCCGGTGCACCTCCTGCCCCCGGTGACCATCTCCTGCTCGCACGAGCACGCGGCCTGGCCGGGGACCGTCAGTATCTCCTCGGTGACCCTCCATGCGGTGGTGCGGGACATCGCGGCGTCGCTGCGCCGCTCGGGCGTCGAGGCGCTCGTCGTGGTTAACGGGCACGGGGGAAACTACGTGCTGGGCAACGTCGTTCAGGAGGCTTCCGCGCGCGGGGAGCGGATGGCGCTGTTCCCGGCCGCGGAGGACTGGGAGACGGCGCGGGAGCGGGCCGGGGTGCTCACCTCGCTGCTCACCGACATGCACGCCGGAGAAATCGAGACCTCCATTCTGCTGCACGCTCATCCCGAATACGTCCGTCCTGGTTACGAGTCCGCCGATTTCACCGCTGACGACCGCCGTCATCTGCTCACCGTGGGAATGTCCACCTATACCGAATCGGGCGTCATCGGCCGTCCTTCCCTGGGATCGGCGGAAAAGGGGAAGGAACTGCTGGCGAGCCTCGTCGAATCCTTCGGCGCGTACGTGGAGTTGCTCACCTCGCGGGACGGGGATTCCGCGAGCGCGCGCGGGTAGCTTCCGCGGAGTCCGGTGTACCAGCGGGCGACGAGGACGAGCGCGCCGGGCAGGGCGGCCACGAAGCTGAGCACGCCGTACACCACGGCGACGGCCAGTCCGCTGCTCGCGCCCAGCCCGGCGGCGCCGAAGGCCCAGGCGGTGGCGCCTTCCCGGGGGCCGAAGCCGCCGACGTTCAGCGGCAGGCCCATGGCGAGCAGGGCGAGCACCGCGAGCGGGAGCAGCACCGGTACGGAGGCGCCGGAGCCGGCGACGCGGGCCGCGACGACGAACATGGCCAGGTGTCCGGCCAGGACGACGGCGGAGGACAGGGCGATGCCGGGCCCGTCGCGGCGCGACAGCAGCGCCTGGCGGGCCTGACCGAGGCCGGTGCGCAGGGCGCCTCGGCGGGAGCGGTTCATGCGGACGGCGAGGGCGACGGCAAGCGCGCCCGCCGCGGCGAGCGCCGCCGGCGGCGCGAAGCTGCGGGCCTCGTCCCGGACCGGCGAGGGCAGCGTCAGCAGCACCGCTCCGCCGGCCACGGCCAGCGCGACCTGCCCCGCGACCCGCTCCAGTACGACCGCCCGTACGCCGCGCCCCATGTCACCGGCGCTCCGCCCGTGCCGCACCGCCCGGTGCACGTCGCCGAGGACGCCGCCGGGCAGGGCCGCGTTCAGGAACAGCGCCCGGTAGTAGTCGGCCACGGCTGCCCCCAGCGGCAGCCGGATCCCGAGGCCGCGGGCCACCAGTTGCCACCGCCAGGCGCTGAACACGGTGGTGACGACGCCGATCCCCAGCGCCGCGAGCAGCGTCGCCGCGTCGATGCGCCGCAGCCCGTCCAGGAACACGCCCGTACCCAGCCGCCACAGCAGCAGGGCGAGGATGACCACTCCGGCGACCGTGCCGAAGTGCGTGCGCACGGCGGGGGTGTTGAGGCTGGCGAGGAGGGAGCGGGGGGTGGTGAGGGGGGTGGCCGCGGAGGCCGGCACCTGCACGCGCATCGCCACCGCCTCCGGTGTACCCGCGGGCGTGCCCGTGGTCCTGCGCACGCGTGCGCGTGCGGTCGTCGTGGGCTTCACGCGCGCGTGCGTGGCCGCACGGGCGTTACGCGGCTTCGTGGCACCGGGCGCCTGCGCGGTCCTGGCAGCGCCGGGGCGCACGGTCATGACGGCGCCCGGCCGCGTGCTGCGGGCGCCGGCCACGCGGGTCGTCCTGGCGCTCGCCGGGCGCACGGTCCCGGCGCCCCCCGTGTGCCGGGTCCCGGCGCTCACGAGGAGCCGCCCGTCGGCCGGGGCAGCGCCAGCAGGTCGCTGTGGTGGACGGTGACCCGCAGGTCGCCGGAGGCGCAGGCGGCCAGGCGGCCTTCGAGGTAGCGGTCGGCGCGCTCGCGCAGGCCGGGGCGCTGTTCGACGGCGGCGCCGACCCAGCCGCGCAGCCACTGGGCAGTCAGCTCGGCGTCGTCCGGGCCGAGCCGCCAGGGGCTCGGGGTGACCCGTACGGTCGCGCCGCGTTCGCCGAAGACCTCGCAGGCGACGGTGACCGCGTCGGGGCCGAGCATGCCGGTGCGCCGCTGGTGGGCGTTGAACGCCTCCGCGATCTCGGCGTCCAGCGGGTCGGCGGGGGCGAGTTCGACGCGTCCGACGACGGACAGGGTGAGCAGCGCCGGGCACCCGGCGCCCGCGCAGGCGTCGGCGAGCGCCTCGACCTCCTCGCGGGTGAGGACGTCGAGCAGCGCGGAGGCGGTCACCAGGGAGGCGCCGGCCAGGGCGTCCGGGGTGAGCCGGGCGACGTCGGCGCGCCGGGTCTCCACGGTGACCCGGCTGCCGTCGGCGGCGGCATGCGGCGAGGCGGCGGCGGCGAAGTGCAGCAGGTAGGGGTCGCGGTCGTGCAGGATCCAGTGCTGGGCGCCGTCCAGGCGCGGCGCGAGCCAGCGGCCCATCGAGCCGGTGCCGCAGCCCAGGTCGTGCACGACCAGACCGCCGGCCCGGCCCGGCAGGTCGGCCAGCCGGATCCGCAGCGGGTCGAGCAGGTCGAGCGCCCGGGCGGCCCCGTCGGCCCCTTCCCGCAACTGCAGCCACTCGGGCGCGTAGCGGGGCGCTTCGTCCGTCCCGGCGTCCCTCAGCCGTACGGTGGCCCGCTCGCCCGGCCGGACGACGGGGCCGGCCCCGGCGATCGCGCCGGAGGGACCGGGCTCGCCGGCCGCGGAGGCGCCTTGCGGTGCGGGGTGTGTCATGGTCGTCGCCGCCTTCGCTGCCGCGTCCGGCACGGCACTGGGGCCGGGCTGCGCGGGAAACCCGTTGGTCGTCGTGGTCGTACGGCTCATGCCGCCCTCCGGGGTTCGTCGGGGAGCCGCAGCAGGACTCCGGCCAGGCTGCGGGCGGTGGCCGCCCATCCGTCGAGGGCGGCGCGGCGGCTGCGCGCGGCGGCCTTCAGGCGGCGGCGGACGTCGGCCTCGCCGAACCAGCCGCGCAGTTCGGCGGCGAGGGCGGCGGGGTCCTCCGGCGGGACGAGGATGCCGGGCACGCCGCCGTCGGGGGCGCGGCCGACCGCCTCGGGCAGCCCGCCGACATCGGTGGCCAGCACCGGGATGCCGCGCGCGAGGGCCTCGGTGACCGCCATGCCGTAGGTCTCGGCGTAGGAGGTGAGGACCATCAGGTCGGCGGCGGCGTAGCTGGCGTCGAGGTCGGCGCCGGAGCGCGGGCCCGCCAGGTGCAGCCGGCCGGTCAGACCGTGCTGCTGGATCAGGTCCCGCAGATGGGCGACGTACTCGGGGTCCTGGTTCAGGCCGCCCACGCACTCGCAGGTCCACGGCAGGTCCCGTACCGCCGCCAGGGCTTCCACCAGCCGGTGCTGGCCCTTGCGGGGGGTCACCGCGGCCACGCACAGCAGGCGGGAGACGCCGTCGGTGCCGGGGGCGAGGGGGGCGATGTCCGCGCCGGGGGCGGCGACGTGCACCCGGTCGGGGGCGAGGCCGTGGTGGGAGACGAGGCGGCGCACCGCCCAGTCGCTGGTGGCGATCACCGCGGGCACCGCGCGCAGCACCGCCCGTTCGCGGGCGTCCAGGTCGGCGGCGACGGACGGCTCGAGGCCGGTCTCGTCACCGAGCGGCAGGTGGACGAGGACGGCCAGGCGCAGCCGCTCGGCCTCGGGGACGACGATCTCGGGGACGCCGCAGGCGACCAGCCCGTCCAGCAGGACCACCGCGCCGTCGGGCAGTTCCCGCAGGGTGCGGGCGAGCGCCTCGCGGGCGGCGGCGCCCGGGCGGGGCCAGCCGCCGTCCACGGGGTGCTTGGTGACCTGCCAGCCGAAGCCGGGCAGGTCCAGGCAGACGCGCCGGTCGTAGGCGTTGCCGCCGCTGGGGGTGGCCGGGTCGTCGACGCCGCCCGGCAGGACGAAGTGCACGGTGCGCAGGGACATGGGGATGATCCCGACCTGGTTCAGGGCCTCGCGCTGGACGGGCACGTAGGCGAGAGACGACGGGCCGTCGACGGGCGCCCGCTCGATGGTCGTGTCGGTCACAGGGCACGCTCGTAACTCGCCCAGGCGACGTGCGACTCGTGCAGGGTGACCGTGATGCCCGCGAGTCCCCTGGCGCCCTCGCCGAGGGCGCCCTTGTGGACGCGTTCGGCGAGCCGGTCGGCGATGACCCTGGCGAGGAACTCGGTGGAGGTGTTGATGCCGGCGAAGTCGGGCTCGTTGTCGAGGTTGCGGTAGTTCAGCTCGCTCACCACGGCCCCGAGTTCCTGGGTGGCCAGTCCGATGTCGACGACGATGTTGTCGTCGTCCAGCTGCTCGCGCCGGAACGTGGCGTCCACCAGGAAGGTGGCGCCGTGCAGCCGCTGGGCGGGCCCGAACACCTCGCCGCGGAAGCTGTGGGCGATCATGATGTGATCGCGGACGGTGATGCTGAACAACGGACGACCCTCCAGGTGCGGCGCGTCTGGCTCCCCCACGGTTCCCTGCCGGGGGATGCCGTGTAGTACGGCTCTTCGCTTCCCCGTGTTCAGTCGTTCCTCACTCTTTTCTCAGGTCAGGCGCTCTTGCCTGCCGCCCGGTCGTCCGGGATTGAACGGGTCCGTCAGGCGTTGCCGGCGTACCGCACCCGGTGGCACAGCGCCGGGATCCGTCCGGAGGCGAGTTCGGGCAGTACGTCGGGGAGTTCGTCGAAGGCGGACTCGCCGGTGATGAGCGCGTCCAGGGCGGGGTCGGCGAGCAGGTCGAGGGCGAGGGCGAGCCGGTCGGCGTAAGTGCGGCCGGGGCGGGCCGGGGAGACGGTGCCGACCTGGCTGCTGCGCACGGTCAGCCGCCGGGAGTGGAAGGCCTCGCCGAGCGGGAGGGCGATGCGCCGGTCGCCGTACCAGCTCAGTTCGACGACGGTGCCTTCGGCGGCGAGGAGTTCCAGCGACCGGGTCAGGCCCGCTTCGGTGGCGCTGGCATGGACGACCAGGTCGCAGTCGCCGTGGGCGTCCTCGGGCGAGGCGAAGCCCACGCCCAGGGCCTCTGCGGTCTTCGCGCGCGTGGGGTCGGCGTCGACGAGTTGCAGCCGGACGCCGGGGAAGCGGGCCAGCAGGGCGGCGACCGAGCAGCCGACCATGCCGCCGCCGACCACGGCGATCCGGTCACCGACCAGGGGGGCCGCGTCCCACAGGGCGTTCACGGCCGTCTCCACGGTCCCGGCGAGCACGGCCCGTTCGGCGGGCACGTGCTCGGGCACCACGGTCACGGCGCTCGCCGGGACGACGTACCGGGTCTGGTGCGGATACAGGCAGAAGACCGTACGGCCGACCAGCGCCCGGGGTCCCTCCTCGACGACGCCGACGCTGAGGTAGCCGTACTTCACCGGCCCGGGGAAGTCGCCCTCCTGGAACGGCGCCCGCATCGCGCCGTACTGGCTCTCGGGGACACCGCCGCGGAAGACGAGCGTCTCGGTGCCCCGGCTCACTGCGGAGTACAGCGCCCGTACCAGCACCTCTCCCTCGGACGGCTCCGCGAGGGTCACGTCGCGGATCTCGCCGTACCCCGGTGAGCGAAGCCAAAACGCGCGGGCCGAGTGGTTCATCCGCGTCCTCCTGAACGATCGGGAAGTTGTTCACGTACCGAGGTGTGCACAGGGAGATGTGCACAGGCCGCGCACAGTACGCGGCGTTGATCGACTCTGTCACTCGGCCGGAGGATGTGCGGTGGCCCTGAACAACACGTACGACGCGAGGCTGGTCCAGCAGGAGACCGCTGTGGGAGCGGGCGTTCAGATCCTGCTGCTGGCCCTGCTGGGCTCGGCGATCGGCATGGGGCCGGCCGGCTGGCTGACGGGCCTGGTGTTCGCGATCGCCACCTGGGCGGTGCTCTCCCGGGCACTGCACCGCTCCCGGCTGAGCTCCTTCGGCCCCGCCAACCGCGTCACCCTCGGCCGGGCCACCCTGGTCGGCGGGGTGACCGCACTGGTCGCCGACTCCTTCGAGAGCTCCCCGCCGGTCACCCTGCTGGTCGGCCTGACCGCCGTCGCCCTGATCCTGGACGGCGTCGACGGCAAGGTCGCCCGCCGCACGGGCACGTCGACGGCGCTGGGTGCCCGCTTCGACATGGAGGTCGACGCGTTCCTGATCCTGGTGCTGAGCGTGTACGTGGCCACGCAACTCGGCCCGTGGGTGCTGCTGATCGGCAGTATGCGGTATGCGTTCGTCGCCGCCGCCCGCGTCCTGCCCTGGCTGAACGCGCCCCTGCCGCCGTCCTTCGCCCGCAAGACGGTCGCCGCGCTGCAGGGCATCTGCCTGCTGCTGGCCGGCGCCGAACTGCTGCCGCACACGGCCAACCTGGCTGTCGCACTGCTGGCGTTGGGCTCACTGCTGTGGTCGTTCGGGCGGGACGTGCGGTGGCTGTACCGGACGTCCAGGACCAGCCCGGTGCTGCCCGTCGAGGAACTGCTGGAGCCCGCGCTGCGGTGAACCTGCCCGGCATGCGGGCGGAAGGGCCCCGGACCATCGACTGGTCGGGGGCCCTTCGCCTGTGCGGTGTCTCCTTGCGGTGCTACGAGCGTGCGGACCGGCCGCGTACGAGGGCGAAGGCCGCCGCCGCGAGGCCCAGCACACCGACGACCAGACCCGCGATGCCCAGGCCGCGCGCCGTGGAGTCGCTGCCGGACGCGGCCGGCTTGGTGCTGCCGGAGCTCTCCGTGCTCGTGGCCGCGGTCGTCTCGGCGGTGCTGTCGCCTTCCTCGGCACCCTTGGCGGTGAGCTTGAGCACGGGCGCCGGGTTCTCCGGCTCGTCCGCGCCCTTCTGGGGCTGCTCGATCCAGCGGGCCGTCCTGCCGTCGGAGTACGTCTGGAGGGTCTTGAAGGTCAGCTGGTCCGTGTCGTCGGGCAGTTGACCGAAGGCGATGTCGAAGTCCTCGTAGTGACCGGCGGTGATCTTGCCGCCGGTGAAGGTGACCTCGGAGACGGCCTCGGTGATGGTGCCGTCGTCGGTCTTGACCGGCGTCTTGAGCTTGGTGGTGGTCACCTTGGCGCTCCAGCCGTCCCGCGGGGAGACGAGGACACCGAGGACGGGGTGGTCGGTGGGCAGGAACACCTGCACCTTGGTGGTGGCGGCGCTGTCCTCCTCGTTGGGCACGCGGAAGGTGAGCACGCCGTCGGTGGCCCCCGTGGCGTAGCTCTCGGGGTGAACGGTGACGTGTGCGGAGGCGGCGCCCGCGGCGGTGAGGACACCGGCTGCGGCGAGGGCGGTGACGAGACCGGAGCGGCGCGCGCTCCTGGACAGGCTTGTGGGCATGGGTGAGTGGATCTCCGTACGTACTGAAGGTGTATGGGGGTCAGATCGGGTACGGGATCCGGGCCGGGGGTCCGCGCCGGCTCACCGCGTGCCGCAGCGGGAGCAGGCGGGGCGTTTCCGGGTCGGCCGGGGCGCGCAGGGGGCCGTCAAGGGGTGCGGGCAGAGGGCCGTCCCGCCACCAGGCCGCGAGGCCGGGCACCAGCGCGACCGCCCGGCGCAGCAGGGAGAACAGGGCGGCCTCGCCGCGCCTGAGCCACCAGGAGGCGACCAGGGCGGCGAGGACATGGGCGGCCGTGGCGTGCGCGGTCACCGCGTGCGGGCGGGTCGTGTCGGCCATGGCGTGGCCGTGCATGGCGGCCAGGGCTGTCCCGGACTCAGGCATCGCGCGGTGGGCCGCGTCGAAGGCGACGTGCAGGCCCGCCTGGGTGGCGAGCATGGCCGCGCCGATCCCGGGCAGGGCCCGCTCCCGCCCGCCGAGCAGCCAGCCGAGCGTGAACACGCCGAGGAACGCGGCGGCGTCGGCCCGCACCGGCGGCATGTCGCCCATGGCCAGCCCGTGCCCGGCGGCAGCCAGCAGCACGCACACCGCGGCGAACACCGCGGCACGCAGGGTGCGTACGGCCGGGGACGGGGTCATGGTGAGGGATCCTGCCACGCAGCGGGGATACGTGTGCCGGCGATGCCCTGTTCAGTAATCCTCTACTCGATGCCCGTCGCGTCGATCAGCCGGACCAGGTCGTCGCGGGGCAGCCGACAACCCTGGCCCGGTGGACGGCCCTCAGCAGTACGACCTGCGGCAGCGCGGCGGCGCTCTCGGCGAGGGTGTCCTTCAGGACGGCGTTCGACGGGGAGTTGAACGCGGGGGCGGCCTGGGCGGACTTCACGGGCGGGACAGTGCTGTACGCCGTGTTGAGGATCTTCTGTTCCGCGTCGCTGGTCAGGAACTTCACGAACTCCGTGGCGCCGTCGAGGTTGTGGCTGTTCTTGAAGACGGCCAGGTTGATGCCCGCGACCATCGAGTTGGTCCGGGTGCCGGTGCCGGGGGTGCCGGACTGCACGGGCACGGGGGCGATGCCGTACTCGTCCTCGCTCATGCCCTGCGACTTGAGGTTGGCGGCCGCGGACTGCCACAGCAGCATCGCCTGCCTGCCCTTGGCGAAGTCGCTCACGGACTGGTTCTGCGCGTATTCGGCGTCGCCGGTCGGGATGACCTTGTCCTTGGCCATCAGGTCCACGTACTGCTTCACCGCGGCGACCACGCCGTCACTGGTGAAGTCGGGCTTGCCGTCGGCGGTGAAGAAGTCGGCGCCGTGCTGCTTGGCGAAGACGAAGACGTGGTGGATGTTCTCCGACACGTTCGAACCCTCGGCGCCGAGGGGCGACTTGCCCTTCCCGGATATCTTCCTGCCGGCGGCCAGTTCGTCCCAGGTGGCCGGGGGCTCGGTGATGCCGGCGTCGGCGAAGATCTCCTTGTTGTAGTAGAGCGCGTAGGCCATCGAGTACAGCGGTACGGCGGCCGGGTCCTTGCCCTCGGCACCCGTCGAGCCGAGCGCCGAGCCGACGAAGCCGTCCCTGCCGCCGATCTTGGCGAAGTTCTTTGCGTCCCAGGGCAGCAGCGCACCGGTGGCCTGTAGGGAGGCGCTCCAGGTGTTGCCGATGTTGAGGACGTCGGGGCCCTGGCCGGAGGTGACCACCGTGAGGATCCGGTTCAGCAGGTCCGACCAGGGCACGACCTCCAGCTTCACCTTGATGCCCGTCTGCTTCTCGAACTTGTCGAGCTCGGGCTGGAGGACCTTCTTGTCGACGGCGATGCTCGCGCCCTGGTTGGAGGCCCAGTACGTGAGCGTCTTCGGTGAGTCGCCGGACCCGCCGCCGGTCGACGAACCGCCTCCGCAGGCTGAGACGGCGAGGGCGAGAGACAGGGTGACGGCGCCTACGGCCGCGGCTCGGATGCTGCGCATGGCTGGCTGATATCCCTTCAAGCTAATGCACTCACGACTTAATTTAGGTCGTGAGTTAACCTCGCGCGATGAACACGTCAAGACTTTGGACACCACTCGTCGAACTCCGGCACGCCTCTTGACGCATGCGTTCGGGCACCTGAAGCATTCCCCGGCAGGAGAGCGCTCCCATCCTCCCCACCGTTCACTTCCTGAACAAGGAGAGCCGCCCCATGCCCGCTGTCTCCCCGGATTCCCCCGCGCCGAGAAGGCCCGCCCCGAGCCGCAGGACGGTGCTCGGCGTCGCCGCGGCGGCCCCCGCCCTGGCCGGGCTGTCGTCATCGCCCGCCTCCGCCGCCCCGTCGGGAAGGCGCCCCCGCGCCCTGCCCGGCGGCGGCGACCTCGGCCCGAACGTCCTCGTGTTCGATCCGTCGACGCCGGACATCCAGGCCAGGCTGGACGACGTGTTCCGGCAGCAGGAGTCGGCCCAGTTCGGCACCGGCCGCTACGCGCTGCTGTTCAAGCCGGGTACGTACCACGGCCTCAACGCCCAGCTCGGCTTCTACACCTCCATCGCCGGCCTCGGCCTCTCCCCCGACCACACCACGATCAACGGCGACGTCACGGTCGACGCCGGCTGGTTCAACGGCAACGCCACGCAGAATTTCTGGCGTTCGGCGGAGAACCTCGCCCTCGTTCCCGCGAACGGCACCAACCGCTGGGCCGTCGCCCAGGCGGCCCCGTTCCGCCGGATGCACGTACGCGGCGGCCTCAACCTCGCTCCCTCGGGCTACGGTTGGGCCAGCGGCGGCTACATCGCCGACAGCCGCATCGACGGCCAGGTCGGCCCGTACTCGCAGCAGCAGTGGTACACGCGGGACAGCGTGATCGGCAGCTGGCTCAACGGCGTGTGGAACATGGTGTTCTCCGGCGTGGAGGGCGCCCCCGCGCAGAGCTTCCCGAACCCGCCGTACACCACACTCGACACCACCCCCGTCTCCCGCGAGAAACCCTTCCTCCACCTCAACGGCGGCGAGTTCCACGTGTTCCTGCCGGCGAAGCGGACGAACGCCCGCGGCGTCACCTGGGGTAACGGCACACCCCGCGGCACGTCCCTGCCCCTGTCGCGGTTCTACGTGGCCAGGCCCGGCGTCACGGCGGCCACCCTCAACCAGGCGCTCTCGCAGGGACTTCACCTCCTGCTGACCCCGGGCATCTACCACGTGGACCAGCCGGTCCGGGTGAACCGCGCCAACACCGTGGTGCTGGGCCTGGGTTACGCGACGATCGTCCCGGACAACGGCGTCACCGCCCTGAAGGTCGCCGACGTCGACGGCGTACGCCTCGCGGGCTTCCTCGTCGACGCGGGCCCGGTCAACTCCCCGACGCTGCTGGAGATCGGTCCGCCCGGCGCGGCGCGGGACCACTTCGCCAACCCGACCACCGTGCAGGACGTCTTCGTCCGCATCGGCGGCGCCGGCGCGGGCCGGGCCACCACCAGCATGGTGATCAACAGCCGGCACACCATCGTCGACCACACCTGGGTGTGGCGCGCCGACCACGGCACCGGCGTCGGCTGGGAGACCAACCGCGCCGACTACGGCGTGGTCGTGAACGGCGACGACGTCCTGTGCACCGGCCTGTTCGTCGAGCACTTCAACAAATACGACGTGCAGTGGTACGGGCAGCGGGGCCGCACGGTCTTCTTCCAGAACGAGAAGGCGTACGACGCCCCGAACCAGGCCGCGGTCCAGAACGGCCCGGTGAAGGGCTACGCCGCCTACAAGGTCGGCGACGCCGTCACCGCCCACGAGGGCTGGGGCCTGGGCAGCTACTGCTACTACAACGTCGACCCGGCCATCGTGCAGCACAGCGGCTTCGCCGCGCCCAACCGGCCTGGCGTGCGCTTCCACAACCTGCTCGTGGTCTCGCTCGGCGGCAGCGGCCAGTACGAGCACGTGATCAACGACACCGGGTCGCCGACGTCCGGCACGTCGACGACACCCTCCACGGTGGTGTCGTACCCCTGACGGCCCCGGATCGTGCCACGCCTGTGCGCAGGCGTGGCACGATCCGCGCGAGGGCGTCGCGGCTACCGCGCCGGGGCCGCCGCCGGGGCGGGGGCGTAACCGGAGGGCCGGGCGGTGAAGGTGCCCCGGCCCTGCGTCCGGCTGCGCAACCGGGTCGCGTAGCCGAACAGTTCGGCCAGCGGCACGGTGGCGGTGAGAACCGCCGCGCCGCCGCGCGTCTCGGAGCCCGTGACCCGGCCGCGCCGCGCCGCCAGGTCGCCGAGCACACCGCCGACGGCCGCCTCGGGCACGGTGACCGTGACCTCGGCGACCGGTTCCAGCAGGGCCATCGCGCACGCCCGCAGGGCCTCGCGCAGCCCCAGCCGGCCGGCCGTGCGGAACGCCGTCTCCGAGGAGTCCTTCACATGCGTCGACCCGTCGGTCAGCGTCACCCGCAGCCCGGTCACCGGATGACCGCCGAGCGGCCCCTCGACCAGGGCCTCCCGGCAGCCGGCCTCCACCGCACGCACGTACTCCTGCGGCACCCGGCCGCCGACCACGGCCGACCGGAACTCGACACCGGTGGCCCCGGGTTCGGCCGCGAGCGGCTCGACATCGAGCACGACATGGGCGAACTGGCCTGCCCCGCCGTCCTGTTTGACGTGCCGGAAGACCAGCCCGGACACCCCGCCGACGACGGTCTCCCGGTACGTCACCCTCGGACGGCCGACGGTGACCTCCGGCCCGCCGTCGCGGCGGATCTTCTCCACCGCGACCTCCAGGTGGAGTTCACCCATGCCCGACAGCACCCTCTGACCGGTCTCGGGGTCCGTACGCACCACCAGCGACGGGTCCTCCTCGGCCAGCCGCGCCAGCGCCGACGCCAGACGGCCGGTGTCGCAGCTCCGGCGGGCCTCGACCGCCACGGACACCACCGGGTCGGCGACCACGGGCGGCTCCAGGACGAGCGGAGCGGCCGGATCGCACAGGGTGGTACCGGCGCGGGCGGACTTCAGACCGACCACCGCGACGATGTCCCCGGCGACCGCCCGGTCCAGCTGGGCGTGCCGGTCGGCCGTCACCCGCAGGATCCGCGCGACCCGCTCAGTGCGACGCGTGCCCGGGTCCCACACGGTGTCTCCCTTCTCGATCGTGCCCGAATAGACACGGACGTACGTCAGCCGTCCGGTGGCGGTCGCGTTCACCTTGAACGCCAGCGCGGCGAGCGGGGCCTGCGGGTCGGCGGGGCGGAGCTCCTCGGCACCGTCGTACGTCCCGCGTACGGCGGAGACGTCCAGCGGGGACGGCAGGTACGCCACGACCGCGTCCAGGAGCGGTTCGATCCCGCGGTTGCGGTAGGCCGAGCCGCAGAGCACGACCAGGCCGTCGCCGGTGCGGGTCAGGTCGCGGAGGGCGGTGAGGAGGGTGCGCGTGGATACGGTCGACGGGGGCGTGCATACAGTCGGCACCATCGTGGATCCGACCGATGCGTCGATCGTCGACAGGCCGACGGTCGGCTGCATACAGAATTCCTCCATCGCCGCCGGATGCAGTTCGGCCACTGCCTCCTCCAGCGCCCGGCGCCGCCGCCACGCCTCCTCCCGCAGCGTCTCCGGCACCGGCCCCTCCTCGACCGTGTCGCCGCCGTCGGCCCAGACCAGCGCCCGCATGCGCACCAGGTCGACGACCCCGGTGAAGGCGTCCTCCGTGCCGATCGGCAGTTGCACGACGAGCGGGGCCGGGTGCAGACGGTCCCGGATCGACGCGACGGCCGTGTCGAGGTCGGCGCCCGCCCGGTCCAGCTTGTTGACGAAGGCGATCCGCGGTACGCCGTGCCGGTCCGCCTGCCGCCACACCGACTCGCTCTGCGGCTCGACCCCCGCCACGGCGTCGAACACCGCGACCGCGCCGTCGAGGACGCGCAGCGAACGCTCGACCTCGTCCGCGAAGTCGACGTGGCCCGGCGTGTCGATCAGGTTGATCCGGTGGCCGTCCCAGGCGCAGCTCACCGCGGCGGCGAAGATGGTGATGCCCCGGTCGCGCTCCTGGGGGTCGAAGTCGGTGACGGTCGTGCCGTCGTGGACCTCGCCGCGCCGGTGCGTGGTGCCGGTCGCATACAGGATCCGTTCGGTGACGGTGGTCTTGCCGGCGTCGACGTGCGCCAGGATGCCGAGGTTGCGGACGGCGGTCGACGGGGTGACGGAGTGAGGACGGGGTGCGGTGCGCATGGCCCGATGCCTTTCGCATGGCTACGGAATGGGGCAGCGCGATTCCCGGGCAGGCGAAAACCTTCCGACCGCCACTAGGAGGTCGTCGGTGGCCGCCGAGGCGACGGATGGGGTGTGCGGAAACGGAAACGTCAGCCGTGTGCCACGGAGTTCCGGTGCCGGCCGCGCTGCGGGCACCGGGCGGACGAGGACACGAGGATCACCTCGTACCGGGAACGGGGAACGACGACGGCGGCGTGATCACGCACGGCCCGGCTCCCCTCACTCGTCGACTCGTCACGAACGGCACGCCGTCCAGCGGTGGCGGCGCGCGACGCATCGTGAGTGTAGGGAAGGCGACCGGTCCGGAGCACGGGATTTTTTCGGCACCGGTTATCGCCGAAGCTCCCGAACAGGCGGGAGAAATCCAGGAGATTCCCCTTCCACACCGTTTCTCCGTACTCTTCCGGGAATTCCTTCCACCGGCCCGACATTTTCAGGACATTCATCCGACAGGCATCCGGCAACTTCAGGGCGGCGGCGGCGCGTTGTCACACCGGGCGCACCGGATGAAGGTGGCGGCACGGGAAGGACTCCCCCGCACCCGCGCCTGTCCGAAAAGCGATGGTCGTACGTCGCTCGCAGAACACCGGCGGGCGATGACCGGAAAACCGGTCGCCCGGTCACCACGGCGGTGATCGCACGCCCGGCACACGGCAGTTAGGCCACGACGCTCCGGAGAGCGGTGACCGGGGCGGCCGTCGATGCCCGGTGTTCCCGGGTCGGCGAACGCCGGGTGCCGATCTCCGCCGCGTACCGGACATGGCCGAGAAGCCGGGATCCCCGCGCCCCGGCCCAGGCGCCGTCGCCGCCCTTGAGGCGGTGCGCGGGAGTGGCCGGTCGACGTCGTCCCGCTCCGCGAACAGACCTAATCTGTCGCACAGGGCAGCCTTGAAGTGATCACGGCAAGCGGATGGATTGGACTCGATTGGACACGCGCAAAACGAGGAAGACGAGGTTCGCCACGCTGCGCCGCGGCCCGATGATTCCGGCGCCCACCCTGGTACTGATCGCTGGAACGCTCTTCTCCCAGGTGGGTGACTCCCTCGCCTCCCTCGGCATGGTGCTGAGCGCGGCGGACCACGGCATCCGCTGGGGGGTCACGGAGGTCTTCCTCGCCGAGCTGATCCCCACCGTCCTTGCCGCCCCCCTCGTCGGGGCACTGGTGGACCGGCTCGGCGCCCGGTCGATGTGCCTGTGGGCACTGGCGGTTCAGTCGCTGTCCCTTGGTGTCGCCGCCGCCGTGGACGGCTTCCACCTGCGGGTGGCGCTGATCGCCCTGTCGGGACTGGCCGGTGTGGCATCGGTGACCGCCGGCTTCAAGATGCTGCCCGTGGTCGCGGGTGAGAAGCACACGGGACGGGCCAACAGCCTTCTCACCGCCGGGCTGTCGGCGGCCAGGCTGATCGGCCCGCCGCTGGCGGGTTTCCTGCACTCCGTGTCGGGCACCGCGTTCCTGCTCGGCGCCGACGCCGTGTCGTTCCTCGTGCTGGCCTGGTGCACGGCGCTGGCCGTCCCGCGCCGTACGGACGTGGTGATCGGACGCCGGCCCGCCGCGAAACTCTCGGACGGCTACCGCGCCCTGCGCGACGCCCCGGTGGTGGGCCTGCTGCTGCCCACTCTCGCGGCGGCGATGCTGGCCACCAGCGTCGAGACGGTGGCCGGCGTCTTCTATCTGAGGGACGTGGCCGACGGCAACGACACCCTCTTCGGGTTCTTCCTGGCGACCTGGGCACTCGGCAGCGTCCCCGGCGCGCTCCTGGCCGGCCGTGCGGACTGGTCTGCGCGGCACACGGCGCTCATCCTGGGCGGGGTGCTGGGCATCTCCGTCGCGCTGCTGTCCGCCGGGCTGCTGCCGGTGGCCGCGGTGATCTTCCCGTTGTTCCTGCTGGGCGGGTTCGGCAATGGTGTATGCAATGTCGGTCTACGGAATGCCGTACACAGCCAGGTGCCGGCCGAGGTGCACGGCAGCGCCTGGGCCTGCTACCAGGCCCTGTCGCGGATCTGCATCGGCCTGGGCTTCGTCCTGGGCACCCCCAACAGCCTCGTCTCCAGCCGCGGCCAGGTGATCCTCTCCGGCGCGGTCCCGCTGGCCTTCTCCCTGTGGGCGCTGCTGGGCCTGGCCCGCCGGGGTCAGCCGTTCCTCGACGAGTCCCCGGCCGAGATCCGCGAGGTCTCGGGCTGAGAGGCCGGAGGTGCCGGCAACGAAGTGGGACGGACAACGCGAAGGGTGCCGACCGGCAACCGGTCGGCACCCTTGTGAAAGTGTCCGAGGGGGGACTTGAACCCCCACGCCCGATAAAGGGCACTAGCACCTCAAGCTAGCGCGTCTGCCATTCCGCCACCCGGACCAGGTGTCTGCCGCCTTGCCGGGGGTCTCCCCGGCGGCGACATGGACAACAATACCAAGGTTTCGGAGTGCGTTTCACCTGCGTATCCGTCGTGTGGGCGGGACCGCGGGGGCCGGGCCAACCCCCGATCCCGCCCTTGTACACCGAGTGAACACCGCTTCACCTCCGGTAACCTACGGCGCCGCCCGTCACGGCAGGAGCCGGCAGTCCGGGACGTTCCCGGGCAGGCGCTCCCCGCGCGGCCCCTGGGTGAACGCGCGGACCAGGGCCTCGAGGCCGACGAAGGCACCCCCGCGCCGGCCGCCCTGTCGGTCACCGCCGCCGGCCTGGCCCGCGGCATCGCGGCGGACGGCCTGGGTGCTGGCGCCGCTGCTGCAGTTCGTGATCCCCTTCTGGCCGAACACGGCCCCGGCCACCGGGACGAGCGTACGGCCGCGACCCTGCGGATCCGGCTCGGCTGCCCGGACCCGGCGCACCTCGTGGAGCGGCGCGGACTGCTGCTGATCGTCGCGTTCGGTGAGCCGGTCATCTCCATCGGCGTCGCCATAGGCGAACTGCCCCCGCACCGGCCCCTTCGGCGGCGCGTTCCTGACGCCGACGCTCGCGGGCGGGGTCGCACTGTTCCTCGCCGGCGACGTGGCGTTCCGGAGGGCGATGCGTCTGCGTCCGGTGCGGCATCGCGCGATCGCCGCACCGGACGCCCTCACCGCCGGGCTGCTCGGCGTCCGGCTGTCGGCGGCCGTCGAACTCGTCGCGAGGCTCGCCGTGTTGGTGGCGAGCCGGCGGTGGAGGCCCGCTGGTGCGCGGCCGGGCCGGGGGTCCGGGACGTGGCGCGGGCATGAGGTCCTGACGGCCGGCCGTCAGGACTTGTCGCGCTCGTGGTACGACCGCCGGGTGTGCTCGGTGTGCTCGCGCATCACCCGGGTGGCGCGCTCCTCGTCACGGCGGGCGATGGCCTCGACCAGTTCCTCGTGCTCCTTCCAGGACTGCTCGCCGCGCGAGCGGACCACCGGCGTGTAGAGCCAGCGCACCCGGCGCTCGACCTGCCGGCCCAGCTCGGCGAGCACCGCGTTGCCCGACAACTCCATGATCCTGGCGTGGAAGACGCTGTTCAGGGCCACGGCCCCGGCCATGTCCCGGTTCGCGACGGCTGACCTTCCCCGGAGCAGCAGCTCGTCGAAGGCCGTGATGGCCTCGTCGTCCGCGTTCGCGGCGGCGAGGCGGGCCGCCTCGGCCTCCAGAAGCGTACGGACCGTCAGGAGCTGGTCGGCCTCCTCCTCGGTCGGCTCGTGCACGAAGGCGCCCTGGGCGGGCCGCAGATCGACCCAGCCCTCGGTGTTCAGCCGCTGCAGCGCCTCGCGCACCGGCTGCCGGGAGACCCCGAGATGCCCGGCGAGCTCACTTTCGACGAGGTGCTGGCCGGGCTGCAGCGCACGGGTGGTGATGAGTTCGAGCAGCGCCTCGTAGACACGGTCGCGCAGCGGGCCGGGCCGTTCGAGCTTGGGCACTGCTCCCTGCGGCAGTCCGGTCGACAGCATCGCGGTCCCCCTTCTCGGCACGCCGTCCGCCGTGGACGGTATGCGTTGCGTGTATGCAATAGGCGCCCGGTACCGATGTCATTCGTCTACAGTCTACGATCCACAGTCGCCGTAGACGGTGAGCCCGGGCGCGTGACTGGTGATCTCACGGGCACCGTACGACCTGCCCGGCATACGAGAGGTTGCCGCCGAAGCCGAACAGCAGGACCGGGTCGCCGCTGAAGAGCGCGCCGCGCTCGACCAGCTTGGACAGGGCGAGCGGAATGCTGGCGGCGGAGGTGTTGCCCGATTCGGTGACATCGCGGGCGACCACGGCGTTGACGGCGCCGATCTTCTCGGCCAGGGGTTCGATGATGCGCAGGTTGGCCTGGTGAAGGACGACACCGGCGAGTTCCTCGGGAGCGATCCCGGCCCGCTCGCACGCGCGGCGGGCGATGGCCGGCAGTCGCGTGGTGGCCCAGCGGTAGACGCTCTGCCCCTCCTGCGCGAACCGCGGCGGCGTGCCCTCGATCCGCACCGCGTGCCCCATCTCCGGCACCGACCCCCACAGCACCGGCCCGATCCCGGGCTCCTCCCCCGGCGCGCACGCCTCGACGATGACGGCCCCGGCCCCGTCCCCGACCAGGACGCAGGTGCTGCGGTCGGCCCAGTCGGTCACCTCGGACATCTTGTCGGCGCCGATCACCAGGGCGCGGCTCGCCGCGCCGGCGCGGACCGTGTGGTCGGCGGTGGCCAGTGCGTGGGTGAATCCGGCGCACACCACGTTGACGTCCATCGCGGCGGGCTCCGTGATGCCGAGCCGGGCCGCGACCCGGGCCGCGGTGTTCGGGGAGCGGTCGATCGCCGTGGAGGTGGCGACCAGGACGAGGTCGATGTCGCCGGGGGCGAGGCCCGCCGCCGCGAGGGCCTTGGCGGCGGCGTGCGCGGCCAGTTCGTCGACCGGCTCGTCGGGGCCGGCGATGTGCCGGGTGCGGATGCCCACGCGACTGCGGATCCACTCGTCACTGGTGTCGACCATGCCCGCCAGGTCCTCGTTGGTCAGCACCCTGGCGGGCTGGTGGTGGCCGATGGCGGTGATGCGCGAGCCGTTCAACTGGGATCCCCCTCGTTGCCGTGGATAGCGGGATGCACCAGTCTGCGCAGTGACTCACGGGTACGGCGGCAGGTGAAGCGACAGCAATCGGGCGCCCGTGTTGTCGGCTTCCGTCAGACCCTCGGACGCCGGAGCATTCACCCGGTGAACAATTGCGTCGCCTTCTGTACCGGGCTCGCAGAGCGCGTACCCAGCGGCGCGGCCACCCACAGCCACGCGAAGGCGATGAGCCCGGGCGGTAGGCCGGGGCAGGGAGCCGTGAACGGTGCGGGGCGACCGCATCGGTGAACGGTATACCGAATGCGGCGAACGGCCGGCCCACGACCGTTCGTCAGGTGCACTCCATGCTGTAGACAATTCGTCGTCAGCAATCCGGCACTGCCGGGTGGCCTGCACCCGCACGCTGCGCGTGCAGGACAATGAGATCGTGAGGTCACCTCGCCGCACGACAACCCGGTTGCCTACGGCAACCTCTGCATCAAGGGCCGTTTCGGCTACCAGCACGTACAGAACCGGGGCTGATCAGGACATGGGACGAGTCACGGAACGACGCAAGGTGATCCGCATCCGCGACGGGGCGGTCTCTGCCCGTCCGGACACGCTCGTGGCCGAGGAGCCCCTGGAGATCAGGCTCAACGGCAAACCGCTCGCGATCACGATGCGCACGCCGGGCGACGACTTCGCGCTGGCCGCGGGGTTCCTGGTGAGCGAGGGAGTGCTGGCCGCCGCAGGCGATCTGCTGAATATCGTCTACTGCGCGGGTGCGGCGGTCGACGGTTCCAACACCTACAACGTGGTGGACGTCAGGACCGCACCGGGCGTCGTGCTCCCCGACTTCACCCTGGAGCGGAACGTCTACACCAGTTCCTCGTGCGGGCTGTGCGGCAAGGCGAGCCTGGACGCGGTCCGTACGACGGCCCGCTGGCCCATCGCCGACACTCCCCCGCTCCGCGTCGCACCCGAGCTCCTCGCGAGCCTCCCCGACCGGCTGCGGGCCGCCCAGCGGGTGTTCGACCGCACCGGTGGGCTGCACGCGGCGGCCCTGTTCTCCGAGGACGGGGAGTTGCTGGACGTCCGGGAGGACGTGGGCCGGCACAACGCGGTCGACAAGCTGGTCGGCCGGGCGCTGCAGAACGGGGACCTGCCGCTGCCCCGCACCATCCTGCTGGTTTCCGGCCGGGCATCCTTCGAGCTGGCGCAGAAGGCCGTGATGGCCGGCATCCCGGTGCTGGCGGCGGTCTCGGCGCCGTCCTCGCTGGCGGTGGACCTGGCCACCGAGACCGGGCTGACCCTGGTGGGATTCCTGCGCGGCAGTTCCATGAACGTGTACGCGGGCGAGGACCGCATAGCTCTGCGGGCCGCGACCGCCCGGCAGTCGGCAGGCGGATAGCCGACGGCCGGCAGTCGGTATCCCGTCATCGTCGACAGGAGCCCGGCCCGGCGGCGACTCAGCCGGCCGCGAACCGCACCTGCTCCGTGCGTACCACCGTCCCCAGCCGCGGAAAGTCCAGCGTGACCGAGGCCTCGTGCTCGGCGGCGGTGAAGGCGGCCATGGCGTCCTCGACGAAGACGAGGTCGTAGCCGAGGTCGGCGGCGGCGCGGGCGGTCGACTCGACACCGAGGTTGGTGGCGACGCCGCCGAACACCAGGGTGGTGACGCCGCGCCGGCGCAGCCGGGCATCGAGGTCCGTGCCGTGGAAGGCACCGATCGTCCGCTTCACGATCTCCAGGTCGCCGTCCTGGAGCAGGCCGGCCGCCAGTCCGCTGCCGGGCGGCTGTTCGGTGACGCCGGGGCGCTCGACACGGACGAGCGCGACGGTTGCGCCGGCCGAGCGGAAGGCGGCCGTCAAGTGCTCGGCGGCGATGAGGACTTCGGTTCCCTTGTGGGGCTCCAGAGGCAGCGCGACGATGCGGTCCATCAGGTCGACGAGGACGAGGGCGGTGCGCGCCGGATCGAGGGCGTCGGGTGCGGTCATGACGGAACGTTAACCGCCGTCAGCGGTCCGTACCGGAAATCCGGATCAACAAGGTCATGAACTGGTCCCGTTCGGCCGCTGACAGCGGGGCGAGCAACGCGTCGTTCGCCTCCCGGGCCGCCTTCTCGCAGCGGGTGAGCAGCCCAGCGCCCTCGTCGGTGAGGGAGACCGCGTTCTTGCGGCGGTCCCTGGGGTCCGGTGCGCGAACGACGAGGCCCGCGGCCTGCAGGTCATTGAGGACGCCCACCAGGTCCTTGGGGTCGAGCCCGATGCCGCGCCCGAGGTCGGCCTGGGCGACGGGGGCGAGGTCCCGGACGGCGGAGAGCACCACGTGGTGCCACATCTTCATGCCCTGCGCCGCGAGCGCCTCGGCGACCAGGGCCCGGCCGCGGGCGGCCGCCCGGCCGAGGAGCCAGCTGGGAAGGGAACGGATGGCGGGGAGGGGGGCTTCGGCCATGGTGGCAGCGTACCGAAGGATCATTGGACTTCCCAATGAACCTCCACTACCGTTGGGCTCCCCAACGAGTTCATAGATTTCCCCCACGTGGGGCCGCGACCCCCTCGAACCTTCTGGAGGTGCTGCGATGCGTCGCATCCGGTACGAGTTCCCCGGCGGCCCCCTGTTCCTCGAGGACGCCCCCGTCCCCGAGCCCGGTCACGGCGAGCTGCTCGTGTGCGCCGAGGCGGTCGGAGTCACCCTGCCGGTCGTACGCAAGGTCACCGAGGCCGCCGAACCGATCCCGCTGGGGGGTGAGATCGCCGGGGATGTCGTGGCCGTCGGTGAGGGCGTCACCCGGTTCGGGGCCGGTGAGCGAGTGACGGGGCTGTGCTTCGGGCACGGGTACGCCGACTTCGCGATCCTGCACGAGGCGATGGCGTCTCCCGTGCCCGAGGCCGCCTCCGCCGTCGACGCGGTGGCGCTGGTCCGCAGCGGCCTGGTCGCACTGGGCGCCCTCGAGGCGGCGCGGCCCGAGCGGGGCGAGTCGGTTCTGGTCACCTCGGCGGCGAGCGGCGTCGGCCATCTCGCCGTGCAGTTGGCGCGGGTGCGGGGCGCGGCCCGGGTGGTGGGCGCCGTGTCCGACCCGGCCAAGGCGGACTTCCTCCGCTCCCTCGGCGCCGACGACGTCATTTCGTATGCCGACGACAGCTGGGGACATCCCGTCGACTACATACTGGATGCAGTCGGCGGCGACCTGCTCACGTCCGCGATAGCCGCGCTCGCCCCCGGCGGTCGGCTGGTGGCGTACAGCTCGGGTGGCGGGACGATCCAGGCCCACGACCTCCTCGTGGGTGCCAAGTCGGTGATCGGGTTCCAGATGGCGCGGATCGCCCGCGGGCGGCCGGACCTGTACGAGCGGTGGCGCCTCGAACTGTGGCGGCTGTTCGCGGACGGTGCGCTGAAACCCGCCGTGCACCGGGAGTTCGCGCTGGAGGACGCGGCCCGCGCCCACGAGGTCATCGAGTCGCGGAGCAACCTCGGCAAGGTGGTGCTGCGCCCCTGACGGTGCTGCGCCCCTGGCCCGCCCGGCCGCTCCCGCGAAGTGGCTGCACGCTTCTTGTGAGGCACCGAGACGCCAACTACCTTCGGTGGAGCGCACGTTGGACGTGGGATGTCCCGATGTCCAGAGATCCGGACTCCGGATCCGGGTGGATGAAGGGCAGGTCGCACCATGCCGTCAAGTCTTCGCGCACGGCCGAGACGCATCCTGGCCGCCGTCCTCACGGCGGCCGCGTTGCTCCTCGCACTGCTCCTGCCGAAACAGGCTCAGGCCCAACCGGCCGCCGCCGCAGCCGACTTCGAGCAGCAGGTCCTCTTCAAGGCCTCCCAGGACCCGGGCTACGCCTGCTTCCGAATCCCCGCGATCGTGCGGACGACAAAGGACACGCTGCTGGCGTTCGCCGAGGGACGGGTCCTCAACTGCGGGGACGCCGCCGACATCGACATCGTGGTGAAGCGCTCCACCGACGGCGGCCGCACCTGGGGGCCACTGCGGGTCGTCACCGAGGGCGCCGGCGACACGCACGGCAACCCGGCACCGGTCGTGGACCGGGCGACCGGCCGCATCCTGCTGGCGGAGACCTACAACACCGGCCGTACGGACAGCGGGAGCTGTGCAGTTCCCTGCGACCGCACGCCGCACCTCCAGTACAGCGACGACGACGGCCTGACCTGGTCCGAGCCACGTGACCTGAGCCCGGAGATCCTGCCCCCCGACTGGAACTCCTGGTACGCGACCGGCCCGGTGCACGGCATCCAGCTCACCCGGGGCTGGCATGCCGGACGGCTGGTGTTCGCGGTCAACACCGAGACCTGGGACGGCAGTCGGGTCACCGCCAACCACGCGGCGCTGATCGTCAGCGACGACGACGGTGACCACTGGCGGGCCGGAGCCGTCGACACCTGGCCGATCGCCGCCGACGGCACGTTCCGGCAGAAGCCGTCCGAACTGACCCTCACCGAGCGCGCCGACGGCTCGGTCCTGGTCAGCGGCCGCGAACAGGACGGCACCGACCTCGGCCACCGCACCCAGACGGTCAGCCGTGACGGCGGCGACACCTTCGCCGCACCGTTCCGTGACCTCCCGGACCTCTACACTCCCCAGGTCCAGGGCTCGACGCTGCGTCTGGGCGATCGCATCCTGCTGGCCTGCCCGGGCGACCCCGACCGCCGCCGGACCATGATGATCCGCTCCTCCTACGACGGCGGGCGCACCTGGGACAGCGTGGACCGGGGCACGGTCGTCACGACGGACTGGTCCGGCTACTCCGACCTGGTACGCGTCGGCCACGACACGGTGGGCCTGATGTACGAGGGCGGCGCGGCCGACGCCCGCGACGAGATCCGCTTCGCCCGCTTCACCGAGGACTGGCTCGCCCCGCGCCGCGGGCCCGACCCGACCACCGCCGACCTCGCCCGGCACGCCCCGCGCGCGGCCGTACTCGGTGGCGCTGAGGAGACGGACGGCGTGTCGGGCGGCGCCCTGGAGTTCGACGGTTTCGAGGACGCCGTACGACTGCCGTACCGCGACCGGCTGCCGCTCGGCACCGAGGACTTCACAGCGTCGCTGTGGTTCCGTTACACGGCGACGTCCGGCGAGCAGCCGCTGCTGTGGATGGGCGGCATCGGCACCACCCAGCCCCAGGTCTGGCTGCGCGGTGAGCCCGAAAGCAACCGCGTGCGCGGGCTGATCACCGTACGGGACGGCGCGACCGCGATCCGCACGGCGGCCGTGAGCTCCGTCGGCGCCTACAACGACGACCAGTGGCATCATCTGGCGCTGCGCCGCGGCGAAGGCCGGTTGACGCTCTTTGTCGACGGTATACATTCCTCCGTCGCCGATGTGCGAGGCTCGGTCAGCCGCAACTCGCCGTTCGGCGTGCACATCGGCCAGCGGATGGACAGCCGGGCTTTCTTCACCGGTGCCATCGACGACGTCCACGTCTGGCACCGGGCGCTGTCCGACGACGAACTGGCCGATCCGCAGGCACCGATGCCTCCGGAGGGTACCGTTCTGTGGCTACCGCTGGACCACGTAACCGGAGGTCACTGAATCGCCCGGGGACGACGACCGCCCCGGCGGCGTGGTGGCCGTCTCCGGATCGCGTGCCCGGCGCCTGGCGATGACCGCGCACACCATGAGCTGCATCTGGTGGAAGAGCATCAGCGGCAGCACGGCCAGCGAGGCGTGCGCGCCGAACAGGACGCTCGCCATGGGCAGCCCGGAGGCCAGGGACTTCTTCGACCCGGCGAACTGGATGGCGATCCGGTCCTCACGGCCGAACCGCAGCGCCCGGGCGCCGTACCAGGTCAGGGCGAGCATCAAGGCCAGCAGGACGGCCTCGACCGCGAGCAGTCCGGCCAGCCGGGCCGCGCTCACCCGGTGCCAGATGCCCCGCACCATGCCCTCGCCGAAGGCGGTGTAGACGACCAGCAGGATGGAACCGCGGTCGACCAGGCCGAGGACCTTCTTGTGCCGGGCGACGAAGTCCCCTATCCGGGGCCGCAGCGCCTGTCCGGCGAGGAACGGCACGAGCAGCTGCAGCACGATCTTCACCAGCGAGTCGGCCGAGAACCCGCCGCCGCTGCTGCTGAGCAGGCCGGCCGCCAGCAGCGGGGTGAGGACGATCCCGACCAGGGAGGAGAAGGAGCCCGCGCAGATCGCCGCGGGCACGTTTCCGCGGGCGATGGAGGTGAACGCGATCGACGACTGGATCGTCGACGGAACGAGCGTCAGGAAGAGCAGGCCCTGGTAGAGCTGCTGGGTCAGCAGCACCGGCACGAGCCCGCGCGCGGCCAGGCCGAGCACCGGGAACACCGCGAAGGTGCAGGCCAGGACGGTGACGTGGAGCCGCCAGTGCTTCAGTCCGTCCATCGCCTCGCGGGTGGACAGCCGGGCGCCGTAGAGGAAGAACAGGAAGGCGATCGCGGCCGTGGAGGCCCCGGAGGCGATATCGGCGGCCGTGCCCCGGGCCGGCAGCAGCGCGGCGAGGCCCACTGTCCCGAGCAGCAGCAGAATGTACGGGTCGATCGGCATCCGACTCGGCCAGTGCAGGCGTTTCACAGTGCTCCAACTACGTTCGTCCGCTGCGCGTCAAGGGGTTCCGCAGAGCTGGAAGCCCCCTCCATCGTCCCCCTGTGCCTGCCGATCGGGAATCTCGCACACCACTCTGACTGTCATCACGGTTCGCGATAGCCTGGCGGGGTGTACGACCCGGCGCAGCTGCGAACGTTCCTGGCCGTGGCCCAGACGCTCAGCTTCACGCAGGCGGCCCGGCGGCTCGGGCTGCGTCAGTCCACCGTGAGTCAGCATGTGCGCCGTCTGGAGGACGCCGTCGGACGTCAACTGTTCCTGCGGGACACGCACTCCGTGGAGCTGACCGAGGACGGCGAGGCCATGCTCGGCTTCGCCCGCCGGATCCTGGCGGTGCACGGGCAGGCGGCGGCGTTCTTCACCGGCACCCGGGTACGCGGCCGGCTGCGGTTCGGCGCGTCGGAGGACTTCGTCCTCACCCGGCTGCCGGAGATCCTCGAGGGCTTCCGGTACGCCCACCCCGAGGTCGATCTCGAGCTGACGGTGGAGCTGTCGGGCACCCTGCATGAGCAACTGGCCGCCGGAAAACTGGACCTCGTCCTGGCCAAGCGCCGCCCCCAGGACCCGCGCGGCAAGCTGGTCTGGCACGACGACCTGGTCTGGATCGGTGCCGAACGGCTCCGCCTGGACCTCGACCGGCCGGTGCCGCTCATCGTGTATCCGCCTCCCGGGATCACGCGCGCGCTGGCGCTGGAGGCCCTGGAACGGCAGGGCCGGTCGTGGCGGATCGTATGCACCAGCGGCAGCCTCAACGGTCTCGTCGCGGCGGCGCGGGCCGGTCTCGGCGTGATGGCGCACTCCCGGGGCCTGATCCCGCCCGGGCTGTTCCGGGTGCCCGAGCGGGCCGGACTCCCGGAGCTCGGCAAGGTCGACTTCGTCCTGGTGCACGGGCGGGCGCGGGCCTCGGCGCAGGATGCGGCGGATGCGCTCGCGGCGGCGATCCTGGCGGGCGGGGAGCGGCTGCACCAGCGGGGCGGCTGACCGGGCCGGCGACGTACGCCGGGCCTCGCACGCGGGTGCCGCGCACAGTGGCCGTACAACGCAGTGGGTATGCGATGTGTGTGTACAACAGTGCATACACATCGCATACAACCGACCCACTGCGTACGACACCTCGTCACCGCGGCATCCGATACGTCAACTGCTTGACCCTCCGCAGGAACGGAGCCGCCTCCACGTGCTTCACCCCCTCCAGCCGCCCGAGCGGTCCGCTCAGGTAGGCGTACAGGGCAGCCGTGTCCCGGGTGACGGCGGTGACGACGAGGTGGGAGGGGCCGGCCGTGGCGGAGGCGAAGGCGACCTCGTCGTGCGCGGCGAGGGCCTGTCCGACGGAGTGCATCGCGGCGGGCGCGGTGGTGATCCACAGCAGGGCGGCGCGGGGGTGGCCGAGGATCTCCGAGTGGTACTCGACGTCGATGTAGACCGCTCCGGAGGCGATCAGGGCGGCGAGGCGGCGTTTGACGGCGGACTCGGAGCGGCCGGTGGCCCGTTGCAGTTCGGGGTAGGTGGCGCGGCCGTCGCGTTCGAGGACGGCGAGCAGGGGCTCGTCCTCCGGTTCGAGGCGGGCGGGTCCGGCCGGTCGCGCGGTTGCCGGGCGCAGGGCGGCGATCTGGTCGTCGGTGAGCGCCCGGAACTTGCGCAGCCAGCCGGTCGGGCCGCCGTAGAAGCGGTGCAGGACCTGCTGCGCGCGGATCTCCACCACGCTCGGGGTCCGCGGCAGCTTGCCGAGGAGCAGGTCGTCGTGGTCGCCGGGGTGGCGGGGGCGGGTCATGCAGGCGATCTCGGTGCCGCCGGAGGCGAGCCCGATCCAGTAGGTGTCAGGGCGTTTGGCAAGGGCGTCGGCGATGACGGCGGCACTGTCCGGGGCGCAGCGCAGGCGCAGCATCCACTGGTCCTGGCCGAGGACCTCGGCGTCCCGGACCGCGACGACCCTGAGCCCGGCCTCGGCGCTCAGCCGGCGGAAGCGGCGGGCGACTGTCTGGTCGGAGACTCCGAGCACCTGCCCGATCCGGCTGAAGGGGGCCCGGCCGTCGACCTCGAGCGCGGAGAGCAGTTGCAGGTCGAGCCGGTCGAAGGTGTCGGATTCCATCTCCAGCATGCCCGTTCCCATCGGATTCCGCCGCTCATGCGGCCGGTTCGGTGCCGATCCGCCGTGGCGGGCTCATCGTACGGCGCGATGCCAGCCGTTGCACGAGGAGTCGGGGAGTTGAGGACATGCGCACATGGGGACCGCTGACGGCGGTGTGCCTGGGCACGTTCATGCTGTTGCTGGACGTGACGATCGTGGTGGTCGCGCTGCCGGACATGGCGGCTGCGCTGCACGCGTCGCTGAGCGATCTGCAGTGGGTGGTCGACGGGTACGCGCTCGCGCTGGCCGCGCTGCTGCTGGGGGCGGGGGCCGCCGCCGACGTGCTGGGGCGGCGCCGGGTGCATGTGGCGGGTGTGGTGGTGTTCGCGGGGGCGAGCCTGCTGTGCGGGCTGGCTGCGGGGTCCGGGACGCTGGTGGCGGCGCGGGCGCTGCAGGGCGTGGGCGCCGCCGCGATGTTCGCGACGACGCTGCCGCTGCTGGGCTCGGTCTACCAGGGCCGGCAGCGGTCGGCGGCGCTGGGCGTGTGGGGCGCGGTGAGCGGTGGGGCCGCGGCGGTCGGGCCGGTGCTGGGCGGGCTGCTCGCGCAGGGGCCGGGCTGGCGGTGGATCTTCTTCGTGAACGTGCCGGTGAGTGTGGCGGAGGTGTGGCTGACGCTGCGGGTGGTGCCGGAGTCGCGGGGTCCGCGGGGCATGCGCGTCGACGGGGCGGGCACGGTCGCGTTCGCCGTGTTCGCGGGCGCGGTGACGTACGCGGTGGTGCGCGCCGGGGAGAACGGCTGGACGGCGCCCGCGGCGCTCGGGGCGTTCGCCGTCTCGGCGCTGGCGCTGGCGGGCTTCGTACTGGTGGAGCGGCGGGCCGCGCATCCGCTGCTGGACCTGTCACTGCTGCGCAGGCCGGCGTTCGTGGGGGTGATGGCGGGGGCGTTCGCCTTCAACGGGGCCGCGTTCGGCGGGATGCCGTACCTGTCCATATGGATGCAGACGCTGCTGGGAATGAGCCCGGTGCGCGGCGGGCTCACGCTGCTGCCGCTGACGGTCGCCGCCATGGTGGTCGCGGTGCTGGTGGGTCGGCTGCTGCACGGGGTGCCGGCGCGGCTGACCATCGGCGGCGGTCTGCTGCTGATCGGCTCGGGGACCTTCTGCCAGGCCGTGCTGGACGCGGGCGCCGGCTGGACGGCGCTGCTGCCGGGGTTCGTGCTGGTGGGCGTGGGGACCGGGTTCGTCTCGCCGACGGTCGCCGGGGCGGCGCTGGCGTCGGTGCCGTCGGAGCGGGCCGGCATGGCGGGCGGCGCGGTGAACACGGTCCAGCAGCTGGGGTACGCGCTCGGGGTCGCCGTGTTCGGCACGGTGCTGTCCTCGCGGATGCGCGGCACGCTGCCGGACGACGCCGCCCATACGCTCGCGGGCGGAGGCGCCGACGTGCTGCGCGGCGGCTTCTCCGAGCACGCCCTGCGCACGGCGTTCGCGTCGGGCCTGAACACGGCGCTGCTGGTCGCGGGCGCGGCGGGAATGGTCGCCGGCGGGCTGGTACTGCTGCTGGTGCGGGCACCGCGGGCCGGTGCGGACGCGGCGGCCGGCCCGGCGAAGGAGGCGGTGGCGCCGCGCGGCTGAGCCGGGCGGCGGGACGAACGCGGGTCGGGAGACGAGGCCGCTCCGGGGATTCCAGGGCCCCGGTGCGGCGTCGCCCTTGGCACGGGGCCGTGCGTGGCGCAGAATGTGCCGTCCGGATCGCGATGTCCGCATGCTGCGGGGCCGTAATCGGTACGTACAGATTCGGTGGAGATTACGGCACCGAAACATACTGAACCGTAAGAACTCTGTCCGACCCTTCCCCATGTGCGGGCATTTTCCGGTCACCGGCCTGCGCGAACGTGAGCTTTGCTCGGTTTCCGCCCCTCTCCCGCCCGGTGTGCGGGTGGGGTAGCTTTCACGGCGCTGGGCGAGCGTCACAAGGAGCGGGGAGCGGGGTTTGCGCGAGTTCACCAACCCTCCGTTGGCGTCGGCGCCACCGGTGGGAGGTCTGGCCGACGTCGTCTTCGAGCATGCCCTCGCGGACCCGCTGCACGTCGCCCTCGGCCGCAAGGACGAGCTCGGGCGGTGGCGGGACGTGACCTCCGCCGAGTTCCGCGACGAGGTCCTCGCCCTCGCCAAGGGGCTCCTGGCCCGAGGCGTCCGCTTCGGTGACCGGGTCGCGATCATGTCCCGCACCCGGTACGAGTGGACCCTCTTCGACTTCGCCCTGTGGACGATCGGCGCCCAGGTGGTGCCCGTCTACCCCACCTCGTCGGCCGAGCAGTGCTTCTGGATGCTGTACGACGCCGAGGTCTCCGCGGCGGTCGTGGAGCACGAGGACCACGCGATGACCATCGCCACCGTCATCGACCGGCTGCCGCACCTGCACCAGCTGTGGCAGCTGGACGCGGGCGCCCTGCAGGAGCTGTACGACGCGGGCGCCCACCTCGACGACGAGACGGTGCACCGGCACCGGCAGGCGGTCACCCCCGACTCGCTCGCCACGGTCATCTACACCTCGGGGACGACCGGCCGCCCCAAGGGCTGTGTTCTCTCGCACGGCAACTTCATGTTCGAGGCGGACACCGTCATCCAGCGCTGGGAGTCGGTGTTCCACTCGAAGAAGGGTGACGAGGCGGCGACCCTGCTGTTCCTGCCGCTCGCGCACGTCTTCGGGCGGATGGTCGAGGTGGCCGCGATCCGCGGCAGGGTCCGCTTCGGCCACCAGCCCCAGCTCAACGCCGCCGCGCTGCTGCCCGACCTGCAGGCCTTCAAGCCCACGTTCATCCTGGCGGTGCCGTACATCTTCGAGAAGGTGTTCAACGCGGCCTGCCGCAAGGCGGAGAAGGAGGGCAGAGCGGGCCCGTTCGAGAAGGCCGTCGAGGTCGCCGTGAGGTACGCGGACGCGCTCGAGGCGAAGGCCTGGGGCATCGGGCCCGGTCCTTCGGCGGGTCTACGCGTGCAGCACCAGCTGTACGACAAGCTCGTGTATGCCAAAGTGCGCGCGGCGATGGGCGGTCGCATACGGAATGCGATGTCCGGTGGTTCGGCGATGGACCGCCGACTGGGACTGTTCTTCGCAGGCGCCGGCGTGCATATCTACGAGGGGTACGGCCTGACCGAGTCGACCGCGGCCGCCACCGCCAACCCGCCCGAGCGCACCCGCTACGGCACGGTCGGCCAGGCCATCCCCGGCGTCACCGTGCACATCGCCGACGACGGCGAGGTCTGGCTGCGCGGCCCCAACATCTTCCAGGGCTACCTCAACAACCAGAAGGCCACCGACGAGACCCTGCACGACGGCTGGCTGGCCACCGGCGACCTGGGCACTCTCGACGAGGACGGCTACCTCACCATCACCGGCCGCAAGAAGGAGATCCTGGTGACCTCCGGCGGCAAGAGCGTGTCGCCCGGCGTGCTGGAGGAGCGGGTCCGCGACCACCCGCTGGTCAGCCAGTGCATCGCGGTCGGCAACGACCGCCCGTACATCGCCGCCCTCATCACCCTCGACCAGGAGGCCGTCGAACACTGGCTGCAGATGCGCGGCAAACCGAAGATGTCGCCCGCCGAACTGGTGCGCGACCCCGACCTGGAGACGGAGGTGCGGCGGGCGGTGGTCGCCGCCAACACCCTCGTCTCCCAGGCCGAGTCGATCCGTACCTTCCGTATCCTCGCCCAGCCCTTCACCGAGGAGCACGGGCTGCTGACGCCGTCGCTGAAGCTGAAGCGGAAGGCGATCGAGACCGCGTACGCCAACGAGGTGGAGGCGTTGTACCGGGCGTGAGCCCGGGCGGGCGACGGCCTGCTGCAGGTCGGCTGCATACAGAACCTGTGTTTGCCGAACGGGTTGCCGGGGGCGGCCATGTCGACACCGGTGAAGTCGGGACCGCTGGTGGTCGTACCGAAGGTGATGACGGTCTTCAGGCCCGGATTGTTGGCCTTGACCGTCTTCAGGGCGTCGACCACCCATGATGTTCCAGCCGTCGCGGTCGCTCGCGCTGTCGATGGCCAGGTGGTCGGAGGTGACGTTCTTGCAGCCGTTGACGAGGGCGGCGAAGTGGCCGCCGTGGCGCAGGGTGAGGCCGTCACCGGTCCTGAGTCCGTCGCAACGGGTGAGCGAGATGATCTTGTCGGCCACGCCGGGTCCGGGGTTGCCGGTGATGAGGTTGCCGAGGCCGTCGATGACGCCCTCTCCGGTGAAGCCGATGTCGGTCAGCTTGTCGCCGTAGATCATCGCGTCGTGGAAGTGGCTGTGCCCGTAGTCCTGGTAGTCGTCGTACGGGTTGGGCTCGGCCCTGTCGTAGGTGTCGGCGCTGGAGCCCTGGATCGTGGCGCCCTTGTCGACCTGGAGCGTCACGTCGCTCTTCATATGGATGGTGTTCTTGGACTTGTAGTTGCCGGCCGGAAAGCGGACGGTGCCGCCGCCTGCCGCGTTCGCTGCCGTGATGGCCTTGTCGATGGCCGGGGTGTCGTTGGTGGATCCGTCTGCCCTGGCGCCGTAGTCGCGCACGTCGAAGACGGCCGCCGCGTGCGGCGCGGACGGCCCGGCCGCGACAGCCGGGGGGTGGGTCAGTCCGAGGACGACGGCGAGGACGAAGAGCACGATCGCCGCCGCCCCCTTTGGTGTGCGGTGGGGATGGCATGTGAGGGCCCCTCAGACGAGTTGGTAGCCGCGCAGGTTCTTGAGCAGGAGGTAGGTGTCCTGCAGGGAGCCGGAGGTGTCGCCGAGGGAGCGGTAGATGCCCCACTTGGGGCGCACGCGGTCGGCGAGGAAGGTGTCGACGCCGGTCTTCGACTTGTCGACGACGGTGGCGGAGCCGGACTTGAGGATCCAGCGGACCGAGCCGGCGGAGCCGTTGCCGACCTTGATCTGGAAGTCGACGTCCGTCCACTTGTCGTGCAGCGGTTCCAGGTCGGTGCGGCCGACCAGGATGTCGTCGATCGCCAGCTTCAGCTCGATCGTCTGCACGCCGTTCACCCGGCGCAGGGACTGCACGACGATCGGCAAGGTGCCGGTACCGGGCTGCTTCATCTGCATGATGTGGGTGAAGGTGGTGGTCGCCTTCAGGGAGGCGGGGATGTACATCGAGTACGTGATCCGCCAGGTCTGTCCCTCGGTCCACTTCAGGTAGCTGCTGCTGCCGGTGCGCAGACCGGTGACCTCCTGCCGCTGGCGGTCGGTCGACGTGTCCCGGTCGACTGTATGCATGTTGAAGCGCCAGTTGTCGACGGTGGCGTAAATGTGCGGCTGCCCGCCGGGGTGGGAGTTCGCCCGGTCGTCCTCGACGGTCTCGAAGGCGCCGAGTCCGTCGCGGCTCGCCGAGGGTGCCCACCTCTGCTGCCAGGAGACGGCGTGTGCGGTGCCCGCGACGGGGAGGCCCAGGGCCGCTCCGGCCGCTCCGCCGAGAGCGGCACCGAGCAGCGCTCTTCTGGATGTGCTCATGACACTAATCACCTCGCAGTTGTTCGTTCGGGATCAGAAAGACACCGAGGCCGTGGAAGTCGTTGGCGGCCCGGGTGCGGGCGACGTAGTACGGGTAGTCGCCGACGTTCGTGCCGACGGAGATGCCGGCGAGATTCGTCCGGCCGTCGGCTCCGGCCGACATCTTCGCCAGCACCCCCTCGTAACCGCGCCGCGCCACGGTGATGTAGTGCGGATCGATGTACCCCTGCTGGGCGCCGCGCGAGAGGGCGTAGGTGAACATGCCGGAGCAGGATGTCTCGGTCCAGTTGTCGTTGCGGTCCCCTTGTCGATCACCTGGAACCAGCGCCCGGTCGCCGGGTCCTGGTACTTCTCCAGGCCGGCCGCCAACCGCTTGAAGACTCGTGGGAGTCGGGCCCGGCGCGGGTGGTTCACGGGGATCGCGTCCAGCACGTTGACGATCGCCATCGAGTACCAGCCGACCGCGCGGCACCAGTGCTCGGGAGCGAGCCCGGACTGCGCGTCCGCCCAAGTCGCGCTCTTCGACTCCTCGTAGGCGTGTCCGAGCAGTCCGTTCGCGGCCGCAGGTGGCTGCCGTAGACGTACAGCTGCCTGGCTGCCTCGTCGTTCGTGTACGTGCTGTCGCCGAACTCCTTGCCGTACTCGACGAGGAACGGGCTCACCATGTAGACGCCGTCCGCCCAAGGTTGGTGCGCGGGAGGAGTTGTCGGCGGGCCAGAAGCCGCCGTCGCCGGTGCGCGGGTAGGTGCTCAGGCGGTCGCGGATCTTGCGGGCGGCCTTGCGGTAGCGGTCCTGGCCGGTCTCGTGGTGCAGGATCACCAGCAGGCGGCCCGCCTGCATGCTGTCCAGGTTGTTGAACGACTGGGTGATCGAGCCGTCGCTGTTCACGAAGCGGTCGGTGTAGTCCTTGATGCAGGTGAGGTAGCGGGCGTCGTGTGTGCGCCGGTAGGCGAGGTACTGGCCGTAGAGGCAGAGGCCGACGCGATAGGTCCAGCCGCCGATGGTGCTCGGCGTGTAGCGGGCCATGGTGGCGTCGACGACGGCGGCGGACCAGTCGTACGCGGCGGCCGGGCGGCTCGCGGCCGCCGCGGGGGCCGGAGCGGCCGCGGGCAGTGCGTCCAGGCCGGCGGTGGCGACCGCGAAGTCCGTCAGCACCGCCCGCAGATGTCGGCGTCTCATGTCCCTCCCTCTCGGTATACGTTCCGCCTGTATGCGATCGCCCGGTGCGTGTTCCGTCCGTACGTGTCCTCCCTGTGTGCGTTCTCCCTGTGCGCGTAGGCGAGGTTGCGTACCTGCTTTCCGAGGGGGTTCTCAGAGCGCGAGGAGACCAGGCGGGAAACGGGTGTTCACATGCATGCACCAAGTTCATCCACGCGTTCGTTGGCGCGATCCAGATTCCCGGGATGACAGGTTGCGGTCAATGGTCCGGACCGATGAGGTCGGATGCATTTCCGGCCATTCTCCGGTCGCCGCGCCTGACTCGTCGGTCAGTTCCGGCGGATTCGGCGGTCAGGAATACATCGCGGCCCGTGATCGTTGACCATGGGAGTACCACCTGTCGACAACCGAAGGATCAAGAGCTCGTGAGCAGCAAGGTCCCCCCGATCATCCTCAACAACGGCGTCGAGATGCCCCAGCTGGGTTTCGGCGTCTGGCAGGTGCCGGACGACGAGGCCGAGCGGGCCGTCGCCACGGCACTCGAGGCCGGGTACCGCAGCATCGACACAGCGGCGATCTACGGCAACGAAGAGGGCACCGGCAAGGCCATCGCCGCGTCCGGCCTGCCCCGTGAGGACGTCTTCGTCACCACCAAGCTCTGGAACAGCGACCAGGGGTACGACTCCACCCTCCGCGCCTTCGACGTCTCTCTGGCCAAGCTGGGCCTGGAGTACATCGACCTGTACCTGATCCACTGGCCACTGCCGGCCCGCGGCACGTATGTGGACACGTACAAGGCGTTCGAGAAGCTGCTCGCCGACGGCCGTGTCCGCGCCATCGGCGTCTCCAACTTCCTGCCGGAGCACCTCGATCGTCTGATCGCCGAGACGTCCGTCGTCCCGGCCGTCAACCAGATCGAGCTGCACCCGCACCTGCAGCAGCACGCGGTCCGCGAGTACCACGCGGAGCAGGGCATCGCCACCGAGGCCTGGTCGCCGCTGGGTTCGGGCAAGGGCCTGCTGGAGGTTCCGGCGATCGTGGCCATCGCCCGGAAGCACGACCGCACCCCGGCCCAGATCGTGCTGCGCTGGCACCTTCAGCTCGGCAACGTCGTGATCCCCAAGTCCGTGACGCCGTCCAGGATCAAGGAGAACATCGAGGTGTTCGACTTCACCCTGGACACCGAGGATCTCGCGGCGATCAGCGCGTTGAACGAGGACCGGCGCCTGGGCCCCGACCCGGCCACCTTCGACCTGGGCTGACGCCCGCCCCGTACGACCGTCCGCCCCGCCGTCCGGCGGGGCGGACTTGCGTCGGCCGTCACCCAAGGCCGAGCGCGGTGTGGGTCGTCCGGCGGGACGAGCGACGGATCAAGCCCGGCGGTCAAGCCGGCCGGACCAAGCTCGGCGGATCAAGGTCGGCGGATCAAGCCCTGTGCGGGAGAGGTGAGTCGGACGGTCCGAGTGGTCAACTTCCTTGCGGGGCGCCTCAGTCGGCGCGGGCGTCCGCGTGGACGACCTCGAACTCCTCCAGGGCGGTCACGGTCACATGGGCCTTGGCCGCTCCCTCGTGCCGGGCGGCCGCCTGGACGGCACGCGAGGCCACCAGGGACTCGCGGTCGGTGAACAGGGTGCCGACCATTCCGCGTCCCCGTTCCCGGTCGACGAAGAGGGACGTCCTGGCCAGCCCCGCCAGGGTCTCCAGCCGGGGCAGCACCGACGCCCGGAAGGTGTCGGCCAGCAGGTCCGTGTCGGCGGGGTCGAACTCCAGCCTGGTGATGCGCAGTCCGCCGCCCACCCGCGGCTGCCTTACCGCGTCGAAGACGGCCACCTCGAAGTTCTCGACCGCGAGCGTCCCGGCGAACGACCCCAGGAGCGCACCACGCCGCTCGCGCATCACCTCGTCGCTGTTGCGCCGGGCCTGCTCGGACTCCCACCAGCTCACCGCGAGCAGCTTGCCGAGCTCCCGGTCCACGAAGACCCCCGCCCCGCGGTATCCCGGGCGCTCTTCGAGCAGGTCCCTGCCCTCGGTGTTCAGTGCTCTGATCGCCGTGTCGATCCTCGTGGGGTCCCCGGTCGCGTAGATGCTGCGTACGAACATGGGCGCCTCACCTCCCGGAAGAGGTACAAGTGTCCGGAAATTCCGGACAATGCCAGTCTTCTCCCGGCCGCACCGGGCCGCAATCAGGGCGCCACGTCCGACTTCCCATCCCGGGGCTTGACGGGGACATGCAGGCGGGTCCACCTTGTACGGACTTGGTAAGGAAACTTTCCTAACAGAAGGGTCCCACAGTGCGTCTTCGAACACTGACCCTCGCCGCGGCCTCCGGAGCCGCCCTGCTGGCCGCCGGAGTGCTCCCCGCGAACGCCTCCGGCGCCCCCACCACCCCGAGGTCCGCCCAGGAGGGCTCGGTCAGCGCGGCCGACCTGCTCGCCAAGGTGACGTTCTGTTCGCAGATCTCCAACGGCAAGTACAAGACCGATGACGAGACCTCGGCCACGATTCCCGTGTGCGGCAAGAACGGGGCGGTGTTCTGGAAGGCCGACATGGACATCGACTGCGACGGCCAGCGCACCACCAACTGCAACGAGAACCGCGACCCCTGGTACCAGGACGACACCGCGTTCCACCAGTCCGACGGCAAGCCGCTCAAGGCCGAGACCCTGCCGTACGTCGTCGTGCCCAGCTCCAGCAGCATCTGGAACTACTCCAGCGCCGGTATCAAGGGCGGCGGCGTGGTCGCCGTCATCTACAACAACAAGGTCGAGTACGCGGTCGTCGGCGACACCGGCCCCACGAAGATCATCGGCGAGGCCTCGTACGCCACCGCCAAGGCCCTGGGCATCGACCCCGACCCGGAGACCGGCGGCACCGACTCCGGGGTGACGTACATCCTGTTCAAGAACTCCAAGGTCTCCCCCATCGAGAGCCACAGCGCGGCGGTGACTCTCGGGGATCGGCTGGCGAAGGAGTTCCTCGCGAACAACTGAGCCCGGGAGGGAGGCGGGCCCGGTGCCGCGGCCAGGGCGCGGCACCGGGCCTCTGCCGGACGTCAGTTGGGCTGCCCGATCGGCCGCACGACCACGGTGTTGACGTCGACGCCGGCCGGCTGCCGGATCGCCCAGACCACGGAGTCGGCGATCTGGTCGGCGGTGAGGAGGTGGCCCGGCGGCAGGCTGCCGTAGCCGTCCCAGAATGGCGTCTCCACCCGGCCGGGAGCAATCAGGGTGACACCGACACCGAACTCCGTGACCTGGCGGCGGGTGTTCTCGGCGAGCCCGGTCACCGCCCACTTGGTCGCCCCGTAGATGTTGCCGGGCGTGTGCACGAACCCGGCGACGCTGCCGACGAGGACGATCCGGCCGCGGGTCTCCTTCAGCGCGTCGATGGAGGCGCGGATGAGCAGGGCGGGGCCGAGGACGTTGGTGAGCACCATGTCGGTCCAGCCGGCCGGGTCGCCGTCGGCAACGGAGTCGTGGGTGGCGTGGCCGGCGTTGGCGACGACTGTATCCAATCGTCCATACGATGTGAGTGTACGGTCGACCGCCGACTGTATGTCTTCGTACACGGCCGCGTTGCCGGTGAACGTCAGCAGGCCCTCCGGGTTGCCGAGGCTCTCGGCGAACTCCTTCAGCCTCCGCTCGCCGCGCCCGGTGACGGCGACCCGGTGTCCGGCGGCCAGCAGTTGCCGGGCGACGGCGGCGCCGATGCCGCTGCCGCCGCCGGTGATGAGCGCGACCGGAGAGTCGGTCATGGTTACCCCCTGTGTGTCGGATGAACGCCGAGGAGTCCATCACGTGGAGCGCTCTCGAAGTCAAGCGGCGTCAAGCGGGACGTCACCTTCCTGAGCAGGTGCGGCGGTACGGCACCGACGGGAGATAGCGGTGCCATTCCGCCTCGGTCAGGCCGGCCCGGGCCCGTGCGCACACCGTGGCCGCGGCCCGGCGTGGCTTCAACGGGCTTGTGCGGTCGGCGAGATGAGGAGTTGCCAGGTACAAATCGCTTCCGCTCGCGGGGAGACCGAGAGCGAGTACCGGCCCGTCCCCCACCGGCAGCCTGGCCGCCGGCAGGCGGGGCGACGCCGTCTCCCACACCTCGACGAACCCGTCGGGGGCCCCGGCCGCGAGCAGCGAACCATCGGCGGAGAAGGCCAAGGCCGTCCGCTGCGTCGTGGCGCCGACGGCCCGCAGCACGGCCACCCGGCGCCAGGTGCGCGCGTCCGTGGACCGCTACGTCCTCTACGGCCAGGCGGGCACCGCCCTGCTGGTCGGTGCCGCCCTGGACCGGCTCGCCCGGGCCGGCGGCCGGGCCCGGGCCGGTGCGGTGCTCGCCGCCGGCGCCGCCGTCCTCGCGCTGCTGCCGGTCACCCTGTACCTGCGCACCCCGCAGAGCCGGATCGACGACGTCACCGCGGTCGCCGCGGCCGTGCGTACCGCGGGTGAGCGTGCCGACGGGATCCTGTACATGCCCTCGCGGCGCCGTGTGTGGTCGGCGGTCGACCCCGGGGCCGTCCACGGGCTGCGCGACCTCGCCCTGGACCGAGCTCCGGCGGACTCCCGCACCCTGTACGGCACCGAGGCCCGCCCGGACGTCATCCGCGCGCGCGTCCTCGCGGCCCGGCGGGTCGTCGTCCTGCGGGACCCGGCGGGGCAGCCGCTGGACGACACCGGGCAGGAGCGGATGAAGTTGCGGGTGCTCGCCGAACGCTTCGAGGAGTGCGGGACGCGGACGGTGCGGGGGGCGCGGGTGAGTGTGTACGCGCGGCCCGGGTGGTGTTGAGCGGGTGCGGCGGGCCGTGGGCCGGGGCGCGTATGCCATGTCCGCGTATGAAATGTGCTCGACCGAGGCCGCCGCGGGGTGCAACGACCGCACGTCAGGACGACCGCACACCGCATACACCGCGACATCTGCCCGGACACAGTATCCAGTGCTGTATGCGATCGCCGTGCGATCGGCTACACGGCCCGTACAGCCGTATGCACCGTGTACGCCGCCAGTACGAACACATCCGGCCGCCGGTGCACGCTCGCCGGGTCCGCCGGGTCGAGGAGGCGGTCCAGCGTCGCGCGGTCGTCGGCGTCGAGGTCGTCGGCGGCCGCGTCGCGGAGGCGGGAGAGGGACGCGGCGACGTAGGCGCGGGTCCGGTCGGAGGCCGGTGCGGGCAGGTCGAGCAGGAAGCTGCGGGTGCGGGTGTGCTTCAGGCCCGCGGCGGTCAGCAGGGCCGGCCAGTCCTCGGTCTCGGCGACGGAATCGGGCAGGTCGGCGCGCATGCGCGTGAACCATTCCTCCTCCACGACGTCGAGGCGCGCCTGCAGTCCCGGCCGCCCGATGCCGATGTCCCGGGGCAGGTAGCGGGAGGGCAGGCCGCCTTCGAGCAGGGCCAGGGTGCCACCGGGGGCCACCCGGTCCGCGAACGCGGTGAGGGCGGCCCGCTGGTCGCCGAGGTGGTGCAGGCTGCGGCTCGCCCACAGCAGGTCGGCGGGGTAGTCCAACTCGCCCAGGACACCGGGGAGTTCTCCGGCGAGGCTGGCGAAGCGGTCGGCGACGCCCTGCCGGGCGGCGCGGGTGCGGGCGCGTTCCAGGAGCGGCTCGGTGGCGTCCACCGCGAGGACCCGTGCGCCCGGGAACGTCTCGGCGAACAGGCACGACACGACGCCGGGACCGCTGCCGGCGTCGACGATCAGGCCTGGTTCGGTCACCTCTTGAGCCAGCCAGGCCATGGCCCGCTCGTAGAGGGGGGTGAACAGTTCCGCCTGGGTCTCCAGCAGCTGGGCCATCTCGGCCCAGTCGATGTCGGTGTTCTCACGGCCGTGATCGTGGTGGTGGTGCGCCATGGTGGTCAGCCTCTCGTCCGGATGAGGCCAGCCTGCGCCGACGCACCGCCCCCGGGCCAGTGATGTTGCCGCGGCGGCAAAAACGGGATGCGGCGCGGGCGGCGGATCGCCGACGATGGCCCGGTGGACGACGAACTGGTGGAGCGCTTCCTCGAGGACGGGTTCGTGAAGATCGAGGGCGCCTTTCCCCCGCGTGTCGCGGAGGACTGCACGCGACTGCTGTGGAAGGAGACGGGGTACGACCCGGACGATCCCGGCACCTGGAAGGACCCGGTGGTCTGGGTGGGCGGCATGGCGCAGGGTCCGTTCGCGGCCGCTGCCAACTCGCCCGCTCTGCATCAGGCGTTCGACCTGCTCGTGGGGGAAGGCCGCTGGCGGCCGCGCTATTCCCTGGGCAGTTTTCCGCTGCGGTTCCCGCATGACGAGGAGCCGGAGGACGCTGGCTGGCACATCGAGGGCAGCTACCTACCCGAGGGGGCGACCTGGCACTTCGCCAATGTGCGCTCGCGGGACCGGGCGCTGCTGATGCTGTTCCTGTTCAGTGAGGTGACCGAGGAGGACGCTCCGACCCGTATCCGCGTCGGCTCGCACCTCGACGTGCCGCCGCTGCTGGAGCCGTACGGCGAGGACGGCGTGTCCGGTCTCGAGATCGCCCCGCGGCTGGTCGAGGCATCGGCGCACCGACCGCTCGCGTACGCCACGGGTCGTCCCGGCGACGTCTACCTCTGCCATCCGTTCCTGGTGCACGCCGCCCAGCCGCACCATGGGACGCGTCCCCGTTTCATGGCGCAGCCGCCGCTGGATCCGGCCGTGCCGTACGAGCTCGACCGGCTGGACGGGGACTACTCGGCGGTGGAGTTCGCGATCCGCCGGGGCCTGGCCCGTGCGGGCTGACCCCGGCGGATCTCCGGTGGGGCCTGTGAGCGGATCACCGGGTCAGGACAGCGGCGGGTAGGCGTTCTGCATCAGCTGCTGGAACCGGAACGGCTACTTGTACATCGCATACAGCGACAGGGGCGGTCCGTACGACGGCGGTCACGAACCAGTGGTCGGGCGGCTTCCAGGCCGACGTCCGGTTGACCAACAGTGGCTCAACCGGCTTGAACGGCTGGTCGCTTGGCTGGTCCTTCGCCGACGGGCAGAAGGTCACGCAGGTGTGGAACGCCGACTATTACACCCAGTCGGGTGCGGCGGTGACCGCGAGGAACGTGAACTGGAACGGCACGGTGGCGGCGGGTTCGTCGGTGGGCTTCGGCTTCACCGGGAGCTGGTCGGGTGCCAACACGAAACCGACGTCGTGCGTTCGCGCCCCAGCCGGGGGTCGGGTGCGGTTCGTGGGGTCCGAGACCTGGGTGGCCAACCGGGCCACCCAGTTCACCCGGCCGGCGGCTTGCGGAACGACCGCAGACTGAAACGGGGGTCGGGGCGCGGCCGGTCCTGGTCCGGGAGGGCCGCCAGCCGCTCGGCGAACCGTTCGGTCAGCGGGTCGCCGGGCGGCAGTACGGTGAACCAGCCGCGCCGCAGGTCGGCGATGGTGCTGCGAGGACTGCGGCCCTGTCCACGGCCGACGAACGATGCCCGTCCGGCGGGGCTCAGGCCGTGGCGTGCGGCGTGCGCCGCGACCGCGTCGGCGGCGTCCCGGGCGGGGCGGCGGGGGCGCGGGGCGAGCACGGCGTCGATGTCGCTGCCGACGTCGTGGGCGGCGGCCTTGTCGACGGTGGTGACGTAGACGCCGCCCGGCCTGAGGACACGGGCGCACTCGGCGACGACACGGTCGGCGTCGGCGGAGTCGTCGACCAGGTGCAGCAGCCACACGCTCGTCACTGCGTCGAACGTGTGGCCGGGGAACGGCAGTCGGCGGCTGTCGGCCCGGACGACCGAACCGGGCAGCCGGGCAGCGGCCATCCGGGTCATGCCCCGGGCCAGGTCCACGCCGGCGACCCGCGTGCCGGGCCGGGCCGCGGCCAGCCGCCTGGTGACGAGGCCCGTGCCGCAGGCGACGTCGAGCAGGCGACGGGCACCATCGGGTATCAGGCCGAGGACGGCGGCGGCGGCCGCCGCGGCACGGGCCTCGCCGCCGCGCGTCGCGTCGTAGGCGTCGGCTTCCTTCTCGTAGTCGAGCACCTCACTCAGTGTGCCCCGTGACCTGCGGCGAGATCCTCCACCCGGCGGGCGAGCTCGAAGTCCTTCTCGGTGACGACGCTGCCGGCGCTGTGGGTGTTCACGGTGAGGGAGACCGTGTTGTAGCCGAGGGTGAGGTCGGAGTGGTGGTCGAGTTCCTCCTGGACCTGGGCGATGTGCACGACCATCGCCGTCGCCGCGAAGTGTGAGCCGAGCCGGTAGGAGCGGGCGATGCGGTCGCCGTCGAGGGACCAGCCGGGCAGCTCCGCCAGCCGGTCCTCGATCTCCTTCTGCGACAGCGGTTCGACGGCCATGCCTCGCTCCCTTCCTGGGTGGGGGGTACCTGTTCAGCCTGCCACAGGCAGGCTGCCGGGGCGCTGGTCGGGAAGTGACCGCCGTGACGGGAGCGCCGAAGTCAGCCCCGCACGCACTCCGCCGCCAGATCGTCCGCCAGCGCCCCGATCCGCGCCCGTCCCTCCACCTGCTCCAGCCATGTATGCGGCAGCCCGTGGTCGCCGTGGCGGGCGCCGAGGATGTTGCCGCAGATGGAGCCGGTGGAGTCGCTGTCGCCCGAGTGGTTGACGGCGAGCAGCAGGGCGTCCTCGACACGGTGTGTGGCGAGGGCGCTGTAGACGCCGATGGCGAGGGCTTCCTCGGCGATCCAGCCGGCGCCGAGTTTCTCCAGCATCTCGGGGGTGCCCTGGCCGTCGGCGGCCAGGTCGAGGGCCTGGGTCAGGGCGGCGGTGGTCTCCTCGTGGCCGGGGTGGCGGGCCAGCAGGCGCAGGGTGCGCAGGACGGCGCCTTCGACGGAGTCCCCGGCCACGATGTGGGAGACGATCGCGGCGAGCGCACCGGCCGCGTAGTAGCCGGTGGGGTGGCCGTGGGTCATCTGGGCACAGCGGGCGGCGAGGCCGAAGGCGCTGTCGGCGTCGACGCGGGCGAGCCCGAAGGGCGCCGAGCGCATGACGGCGCCGCAGCCCTTGGAGTCGGGGTTGACGGGACCCGGCGGGCCGAGTTCGGACCAGGGCTCGGGCAGGAAGTCCTGGGCGAGTCCGGACAGGCAGGCGTTGCCGGGGGCGCGGCGCGCGTACAGCCAGGGTTCGTTGATCAGACCGCCGCGCGGACCGTCGTACGAGCCGCCCGTGGCCTGGGTCAGTTCGCCGACCTCGGGGCCCGGCCGCAACTGCGTCTCGAGCCAGCGTTGGTAGGCCCGGCGCAGCAGGCGGGGCCACCCGTCACCGATGCCCTTTAGCCGCTCGCGTTCGACGGCCTGCCGGATGCCCTCGACGGTGAAGAGGGTCATCTGGGTGTCGTCGCTGATGCGGCCGGTGACGCCGGCGGCGTCGGGGATGGGCCCGGTCACACCGCGCGGGCCGTGGGCGGCGCGGATGGCGCCGAGGGAGCTGAACTCGACGGGGTAGCCGAGGGCGTCGCCGAGTGCTCCGCCGAGCAGGCAGCCGCGGACTCTGGCCCGGTACACCGCCGTGGCCTCCCAGGACAGCTGCCGCGACTCGTTCATGCGCACACTCCTCGACTACGGTCGTACGTATGACCATTGTGTCCTCTGGTCCCGCCACGGCGGCCGGGGCCCCTGCCGTGTCCGCCGCCCGGACTGCCGCCGCGGCCTCCTCCGACAAGGGTGTCGGCCCGCTGCTGCGCGCCTGGCGGGAGCGGCGGCGGATCAGTCAGCTGGAGCTGGCGCTGCGTGCCGACTCCTCCGCCCGGCACATCAGTTTCATCGAGACGGGCCGGTCGCGGCCGAGCGAGGAGATGGTGCTGCGGCTGGCCGAGCACCTGGAGGTGCCGGTGCGGGAGCGCAACGCGCTGCTGCTGGCGGCCGGTTACGCCCCGCACTACCCCGAAACCCCGTTGGACGACCCGGCGTTGGACGCGCTGCGCGACGGCATGGAGCGGCTGATCCAGGGCTACGAGCCGTATCCGGCGCTGGTGGTCGACGCCACGTACACGGTCGTCGCCGCGAACCGGGGTATCGCGATGCTGCTGGAGGGCGTGCCGGAGTCGCTCATGGCCCCCGCGCCGAACGCGATGCGGCTGACGCTGCACCCGGAGGGACTGGCGCCGCGCATCCGCAACCTGCGGGAGTGGCGCGGGCATCTGCTGGCGCAGATGGAGCGGCAGATCGCGCTGCACCGCTCGGACGCGCTGCGCGCCCTTTACGAGGAGGTGGCCGCTTATCCGGTCCCGCAGGAGGCACCGGAGGAGGAACCGGCGGGGCCGGTCGCGTACTTCGCGCTGCCGATGCGGATCGAGCACGAGGGCCGGACCCTGTCGTTCGTGTCCTCGATCTCCACCTTCAACACCCCGATCGACGTGACGGTCGCCGAGCTGGCGATCGAGACGTTCCTGCCGGCGGATCCGGCGACGGCCAAGTACCTGCACTCACTGGTGGGCTGACCGGACGGGTGACACCCGCGTCATCTCGCCCAGCTGTGCGAGACGGTCTCGCGTGTCACACTGCTCGCGTACTTCGGCGCGTAGGGGAGGGCGTGGCGTGAGTGAGCGGCGGCCTGCGCCCACTGTGGGCCAGGTGGTGCTCGGCAAGCGGCTGCAGGAGCTGCGGGAGGCGGCCGGGCTGGGACGTGACGAGGCCGCCCGGGTGCTGCGGGTGGCGCCCGCGACCGTGCGGCGGATGGAGATGGCCGAGGTCTCGTTGAAGATCCCCTACGTGCAGGTGCTGCTGGCGACGTACGGGGTGCCCGAGGAGGAGGCGGCCGCGTTCGTGGCGCTGGCCGAGGAGGCCAACGAGCCGGGCTGGTGGCAGCGGTTCCACGACGTGCTGCCGGACTGGTTCAGTCTGTACGTGAGCCTGGAGGGCGCCGCCCGGCTCATCCGCTCCTACGAGCCGCACTTCGTGCCCGGTCTGCTGCAGACGGAGGAGTACGCGCGGGCGGTGATGGAGGCGGGGACGATCGGGCAGACGGGTCCGGAGACGATCGAGCGCCATGTGTCCCTGCGGATGGCCCGGCAGCGGCTGCTGGAGCGGAAGGATCCGCCGCACCTGTGGGTGATCATGGATGAGACGGCGCTGCGGCGGCCGGTGAGCACGCGCCCCGAGGTGATGTGCGGCCAGTTGGACAGGCTGCTGGAGTACGCGGAGCGGGACCGGGTCACGCTGCAGCTGGCGGAGTTCGCCCGGGGCCCGCATCCGGGGACGTACGCGCCGTTCACGCTGTTCCGGTTCGCCGAGCCGGAGCTGCCGGACATGGTGTTCACCGAGTATCTGACCGGTGCGCTGTACCTGGACTCCCGGCGGGAGGTGTCGGCGCATCTGGAGGTGCTGGACCATATGACGGCGCGGGCGGCGTCGGCTCAGCGCACGCGGAAGGTGTTGCTGGAGTACCGCGAGAGTCTGTGACATGCGGTATGCACAGCGCCGCCGATCGTATACACCGTCCGCATACACAAGCGCATACACATGCGCGTAGACGTCGGCGCAGTCATCCGCATACACATCCGTATGCGGAATCCGTATGCAATCCACCGTATGCAATCGTCGCCCGCCGCCGGCTTCCTAAGCCGCCCCTCCCTTCGTATCCCGCTCATCGTCGACGATCTCCGCGTCCACCACGCCCTCGTCGGAGGAGTCGGACGCCCCGCGTTCGTGTTCCCCGGCCGAGCCGCCGCCGGCGGCGGTGTCCTGGGACTGGCCCCCGTCCTGGGCCTGAGCCCGGGCGTACATCGCCTGCCCCATTCTCTGGCTGACGGAGGCGAGTTTCTCCACGCCCGTGCGCAGGGCCGCCGTGTCGGCGTTCTGCTCCAGCAGGGTCTTCAGTTCCGCGGCGGCCGTCTCGACCTCGGTCCTGGTGTCGGCCGGCACCCGCTCCTTGTTCTCGCGGAGGAACTTCTCGGTCTGGTAGACGAGTTGTTCGGCCTGGTTGCGGGTCTCGGCTCCCTCGCGGCGTTTGCGGTCCTCCTCGGCGTACTGTTCGGCCTCCCGCATCATGCGGTCGATGTCCTCCTTGGGCAGGGCCGAGCCGCCGGTGACGGTCATCTTCTGTTCGCGGCCGGTGGCGAGGTCCTTCGCGGAGACGTGCATGATGCCGTTGGCGTCGATGTCGAAGGCGACCTCGATCTGCGGGACGCCGCGCGGGGCGGGCGGGAGCCCCGTGAGGTCGAAGACGCCCAGCTTCTTGTTGTAGGCGGCGATCTCGCGTTCGCCCTGGTAGACCTGGATGCCGACCGAGGGCTGGTTGTCGGTGGCCGTGGTGAAGATCTCCGAACGGCGGGTGGGGATCGTGGTGTTGCGTTCGATCAGCTTGGTCATGATGCCGCCCTTGGTCTCGATGCCCAGGGACAGCGGGGTGACGTCGAGGAGAAGGACGTCCTTGACGTCGCCGCGGATGACGCCCGCCTGGAGGGCGGCGCCGACCGCGACGACCTCGTCCGGGTTGACGCCCTTGTGCGGGTCCTTGCCGGTGAGTTCCTTCACGAGGTCGGTGACGGCGGGCATGCGGGTGGAGCCGCCGACGAGGATGACGTGGTCGATCGCGGAGAGCTGGATGCCGGCGTCCCTGACCGCCTGGTGGAAAGGGGTCCTGCAGCGGTCCAGCAGGGCGGCGGTGAGCTCCTGGAACTGAGCCCGCGTCAGCTTCTCCTCCAGGTGCAGCGGACCCTCGGCGGAGGCGGTGATGTAGGGCAGGTTGATGCTGGTCTCGGTCGAGGAGGACAGTTCGATCTTGGCTTTCTCGGCGGCCTCGCGCAGTCGCTGTACGGCCATCTTGTCGCCGGTGAGGTCGATGCCGTACTGCCCCTTGAAGCGCTGGGCGAGGTGGTCGACGATCCGCTGGTCCCAGTCGTCGCCGCCGAGGTGGGTGTCGCCGTTGGTGGCCTTCACCTCGATGACGCCGTCGCCGATCTCCAGGAGAGAGACGTCGAAGGTGCCGCCGCCGAGGTCGAAGACGAGGACGGTCTGCTCCTCGCCGCGGTCGAGGCCGTAGGCGAGGGCGGCGGCCGTCGGCTCGTTGATGATCCTGAGGACCTTCAGGCCCGCGATCTCGCCGGCCTCCTTGGTGGCCTGCCGCTGGGCGTCGTCGAAGTACGCCGGTACGGTGATCACCGCGTCGGTGACGTCCTCGCCGAGGTAGGCCTCCGCGTCCCGCTTCAGCTTCTGCAGCACCCGCGCCGACAGTTCCTGGGCGCGGTAGCGGGTGCCGTCGACGGAGCCCTGTTCGGGGAAGCGCCAGTTCGCGTCCCCCATGTGCCGTTTCACCGAGCGGGCGGTGCGCTCGACGTTGGTGACGGCCTGCCGTTTGGCGACCTCGCCGACCAGCACCTCGCCGTTCTTGGCGAAGGCGACGACCGACGGTGTGGTCCTCGCTCCCTCGGCGTTGGCGACGACGGTGGGCTCGCCGCCTTCCAGAACGGCCACCACCGAGTTCGTCGTCCCGAGATCGATCCCGACCGCGCGTGCCATCTGTCGTCCCCTTCCGTCAGGGCGCCGGCGCCTCCCGCATTCCCAGCACAAAACCTGAGTGGGCCGTTGTCAATGGCGGGTACCCCCGGGACGCCGGACGAGACGGTGCCGCGCCCTCGTGACCGAAGGGCGCGGCACCGGGTAGGTACGACGGTCGGACGTACGAAGGTCAGGCGAGCTTCGCCGACAGGGTGATCGTGGTGCCGGTGAGGGCCTGGCTGACCGGGCAGTTCTTCTTGGCGTCCTCGGCCGCGGCGACGAACGCGTCGTTGTCGAGGCCGGGGACGGTGCCCTCGACGGTCAGGTGGATACCCGTGATGCCCTCACCCGGCTGGAAGGTGACGTCGGCCGAGGTGACGAGCTTGGTGGGCGGGGTGCCGGCGCCGGCCAGGCCGTGCGACAGCGCCATGGAGAAGCAGCTGGAGTGGGCGGCGGCGATCAGCTCCTCGGGGCTGGTCTTGCCGTTGGCCTGCTCGGCGCGCGACGGCCACGACACCGGCTGCTGGCCGATGCCGGAGGAGTCGAAGGTGACGACGCCGTTGCCCTCGAGCAGGTTGCCTTCCCAGACGGTGTGTGCGGTGCGCGTGGTTGCCACGGTGTGTCCTTTCGCGTGTGATCCCGGGTCCGGGTTGCGTCGCTCCCATCCGATCACATTCCGGCCCGCTGTACCCGCAGGACCCGGTCGACCCCGGGTGAACGGCGAGCGGCGCTCAGGCGGCCCTTCCGTCCCGCTCCGCCTCCGTCTCCGTCCCCGCCTCGGTCTCCGCCTCCGCCTCCGCGTCCGTCACCGGCACTTCGGGTCCGTCGGACTCGCGCAGCCAGCGGCGCAGGACGCGGTGCACGTGTTCGGCGCCGGCCAGGTCCTCCCCGTCGTCGACGGGCGGGGACAGGGTGAGGGGGGACAGCAGGAACGGGCGGGCCTGGGCGCCGCCGAGACCGCCGTGGGAGCCGATCTGTTCCTCGAAGGCGAGGACTTCACCGTCGGCCGGGTCGTGGAAGGAGTTGACCATGATGTCGGCGGTGTGCGGGAAGGAGTGGGTGCGGCGGACGGCGTCGGCGGCGCCGGGGCCGAAGACGGCGAGCGGGCCGGGTTCGCCGTCGAGTCGGTCGAGGGGAATCTCGGCTCCGTACGCGCCGAGCACCACACCGTCGTGTTCGGCGCTGCGCACCAGCAGGAAGCCGATGCCGGGGTGGTTGGCGAGGGTGGCGAGCAGGGCGGGGTGGCGGGCGTCGATCTCCTCCTTGGTCATGCGGTGGGAGACGTCCGGGAAGGAGATCAGGCCGAGGTTGCCGGAGGCGAGCACGATCGGTTCCCTGTGGCGGGCGGGGCGGTGCTGTTCGCCGCGTTCCTCGACGGGGCGGCGCAGGGCGGCGCGTACGGCGGCGCGGGCCTCGGCGCCGCTGCGGGTGCGTTCGGCCCTGCGCGGGACGGGCAGTCCGCAGCCGGCGCGGACCAGGTCGGCGAGGGTGAGGCCGTAGCGGGAGCGGAAGGTTTCGCCGGGGCTCTGTCCGTGGTCGGACAGGACGACGATCCGGTAGGGGCGGGGAGCGTGTTCCGCGACCTTCTCGATCAGGCCGAGGGAGCGGTCCAGACGGGCGAGGACCTGCTGTGCGTCCCGGCTGCGCGGTCCCGAGTGGTGGGCGACCTCGTCGTAGGCGACCAGGTCGGCGTAGACGGCGGTGCGTCCGGCGAGCATGTCGCCCATGACGGCGGCGACGACGACGTCCCGTTCGACGACGGTCGCGAAGGCGCGGACGAAGGGGTAGAGGCCGCCGCGCCCCACGCGGGGGCGCTCTTTGCGGATCCGGGCGCGGGTGGACTGGCCGATCTCGCGGGCCACCTCGGCGGTGAAGGACAGGGCTGTGCGGACGGCGTTGGCGGGGTCGGAGAAGTAGGCGAAGTAACCGGCCCGGGAACGGTTCTCACGGCCGCGGCGGCGGGTCGCGATGGACAGGACGAGGGCCTGTTCGTCGGCGCCGCCGCTGAAGAGGTTGCCGCGGCTGGCGCCGTCGGCGGCGAGCAGGCCGCCGTCGCCTGTATGCGATGTCGCGCGGCGCTGCAGTTCGGCGGCACTGGTCGGTCGATTGCATACCATCACCTCGCCCCTGTCCTTCTCGTACCAGCGGAAGGCGGGCACGTCGAAGGTACTCCCGTGCAGGATGCCGAGTTGGCTGGCGCCGGTCTGGCTGGACCAGTCGGTGCGCCAGGGCGTGAGCCGGTGGGTGGGCCGCGCGCCGTCACCGGCGGCGAGCCAGCGCCCGACGGTGGGCATCAGGCCTGCCGTGACGGCGTCGGTGAGCACCTCGTGGCCGACGCCGTCGAGTTGGACGAAGACGGTGCCGGGGGCGGTCGGGCAGGGCGGCTGGGCTCTGCGGCGGCGGTCGGCGAGCCGGTAGAGGCGGCGCCGGTAGGCGTCGTCGTCGCGGACGGCGAGGGCGGCGCCGGTGGCGGAGGCGACGGCGGACATCACGGCGGCCACGATGACGGCGGTCTCGGGGGCGGCCTCGCTGTCGCCGGAGGGGTTGATGCGCAGGGCGAGCAGCAGCAGCGAGCCGTTGAGGAAGAACACCAGCAGGCCGAGGACGAGGGCGGGCACGAGCAGCAGCAGCCGTACGAGGAGGGGCCACACGACGGCCGAGAGGAGGCCGAAGGCGCCGGCGCCGAGGGCTGCGGTGACGGCGATGCGGGTGGCGCTGTCCCCGTCGGCGGACTGCAGTTGGAAGTCGGGCAGGAGACCGGCGAGGACGAGCACGGTGACCGTGGAGACGGCCCACACCGCGACGCTCCGCCCGATCTGACTGGCGATCCGCCGCCACCGCCCGCCACGCACGCCCCGCATCCCTTCGCCGTCCCGGCCCGCGGCCGCCGCGGGCGTTCTCGCCCCACCCTGTCACACGGGCCGCGCGACCACTGCGGCTTGTACGGCCGGCTAGCGACCGTCGTACCCGGCGGTGGGCATCGACAGTCTGCGGTGCACGCGTGCCTTCATCTGCGCGTCGTAGCGGGGCTCGGCCCGGCCGACCGTCTCCACGCGGACGCCGCGCCGCGCGCACTCGGCGGTGAACTCCTCGACGGAGGACAGCGCGGACTCCAGGACGCGGCGGCTGGGGGCGACGAACACGTCGAGCCCGGGGCGGACGCCGTCCCACAGTGCGCAGTGGTCGGGGCGCAGCCGTCGTACGAGGAGTTCGCGGGCGACGACGTAGCCGTGCTCGGCGGCCCAGCGGGCGCACATGGCGTGCTGGCTGCGGGAGTCCACCAGAAAGGGGTCGATCTCCAGCTCCTCCAGGGGAGTCAGGCTGGCGATCGCGGTGACCCGTACCAGCGCGGGCCTGCCAAAGGCACCCTGTACCTGTCCCATGGCGTCCCCTCACCTCCGGGTTTCGTCGCCGACCCTACTCCTGCCCGTAGGCTTCGGGGAGTCGCGCGAAGGAGGCAAAGAGGTGCCGGTGGAGATCACCTGGTGGGGTCACGCCACCTGCACGGTCGAGGACTCGGACACACGGGTGCTCACCGATCCCCTGTTCGCCCGCCGGCTCGCGCATCTGCGGCGCCGCCGGGGCGCACTGCCCCCGCCCGGGGCGTGGCACGCGGATGTGGCGCTGGTGTCGCATCTGCACGCAGACCATCTGCACGTGCCGTCGCTGGCGCGGCTCGTCCCGGGCACGCGCCTGCTCGTGCCCCGGGGCGCACGCCGGGTGGTGCCGGGACTGCGCCGGCTCGACCGGTTGCGGATCACCGAGGTGGTCCCCGGGGACCGCATCGAGGTGGGCCCGCTGGTGGTGCGGGCGGTCAGCGCGCGGCACGACGGGCGGCGGCTGCCGGTGGGTCCGCACCGCTCCCCCGCGCTCGGGTACGTCGTCGAGGGTGAGGCGCGGACGTATTTCGCCGGCGACACGGGCCTGTTCGAGGCGATGGCCGAGGAGGTCGGGCCGGTGGACGTGGCGCTGCTGCCGGTGGGCGGCTGGGGGCCGTACCTCGGGGAGGGGCATCTGGACGCGGGGCGGGCGGCGCGGGCGCTGGCTCTGCTGGAGCCGCGCAGTGCGGTGCCGGTCCACTACGGGACGTACTGGCCGATCGGCATGGACGCGGTGCGCCCGCACGAGTTCCACGCGCCGGGGGACGAGTTCGTGCGGCTGGCGGCGGCGTACGCGCCGGGGGTGGTGGTGCACCGGCTCGGGCACGGGGAGAGCGTGCGCCCGGAGGTCGCGCGGTGATACGGCTCGCCGCCGTGGTGACGGCCGTGCCGACCGAGTCGACCCAGCAGGCGATCGGGTATCCGTCGCTGTTCCTGCTGGTACTGATCGGGGCGTTGGTGCCGGTGGTGCCGACCGGGGCGGTGGTGAGTTCGGCGGCAGTGGTGGCGTTCCATCAGACGACGCCTTTCTCGCTGGCGCTGGTGTTCGCGGCGGCGTCGCCGGCCGCGTTCCTCGGGGACGTGGCGCTGTACTGGCTGGGGCGGCGCGGGATGAGGTCGAGGAACGGGTCGCGGTGGCTGGCGGCGATCCGGGCGCGGGCGCCGGAGGACCGGCTGGCGCAGGCGCAGGAGAAGCTCGCCGAGCACAATGTGGCGGTGCTGGTGCTGTCCCGGCTGGTGCCGGCGGGGCGGATACCGGTGATGCTGGCCTGTCTGATGGCCGAGTGGCCGCTGCGCCGGTTCGCGCGGGGCAACCTGCCGGCGTGCCTGGCGTGGGCGGCGACGTACCAGGTGATCGGGATCCTCGGCGGCTCGCTGTTCCCCCGCCCGTGGGAGGGCGTGGTCGCGGCGGTCGCGCTGACCGTGCTGGTCAGCGCGACGCCGAGTGTGTGGCGGCGGGTGCGCCGCGTCGGGGCATAGCCAGTGCCCCGGCAGGCAGCGTCCGTCCGTCAAAGGAGCGGCGACCGCTGCCAGTTGGGGCACTAGGTCAGGATCCGTGAGCCTCCCACCGGCAGGTCCCACAGGTCCTCGCGGTTCAGGCCCGCCCGCTGCCAGGCGGCACGTACGCGCGTGAGCGGTTCCAGGACCGGCTCCGCCGACAGGACGAACGTGCCCCAGTGCATGGGGGCCATGCGCCGCGCGCCCAGGTCCAGGGCGGCCCGGACGGCCTCCTCCGGGTCGCAGTGGACGTCGCTGAGCCACCAGCGCGGGTCGTAGGCGCCGATGGGCAGCAGGGCGAGGTCGATGCCGGGGTAGCGGCCGCCGATGCTGGAGAACCAGTGGCCGTATCCGGTGTCGCCGGCGAAGTAGACGCGCTGTCCGTCCGGGGCGGTGAGGACCCAGCCGCCCCAGAGGCTGTGGCAGGTGTCGGTGAGGGTGCGCTTGGACCAGTGGTGGGCGGGCACGAAGTCGAAGCGGACGCCGGACAGTTCGGTCGCCTCCCACCAGTCCAGTTCGGTGATGGTGGTGAACCGGCGGCGGCGGAACCAGCTGCCGAGGCCGGCGGGTACGAACACCGGGGTGTCGCGCGGGAGTCGGCGCAGGGTGGGGGCGTCCAGGTGGTCGTAGTGGTTGTGGCTGATGACGACCGCGTCGACGCGGGGCAGCGCGTCCCAGTCGACGCCTACGGGGGTGATGCGGGCGGGGGTGCCGAGGATGCGGCGGGACCAGACCGGGTCGGTCAGGACGGTGAGCCCGCCGATGCGCAGCACCCAGCTGGCGTGGCCCGCCCAGGTGACGGCGACGGTGCGGGCGCCGACGCGGGGCAGCGGGGCGGGGGCGTAGGGCAGGCGGGGGATGTCGGCGAGGCCTTCCTTGCCGGGGCGTACGGCGCCTTCGCGGGCGAAGCGGGCGATGGCCTTGAGGCCGGGCAGCGGGGCGGTCAGGCGGTCGTGGAAGGTCCGCGGCCACACCCGCGTCTCGCCCAGGGGGCGGGGGGCGGCGAGTGGCGGGCAGGGGGGCGCGAGGGGTGACGTGGCCGTCGGATCGTCGGCTTCCGTGGTGGTCTGGGTGGTGGTCGACTCGGACTGCTGCGTCATCGAGGAGGCTCCCATCGCTGAGCGTCGTCGCGGAGATCGTCGAAGACCGACCTCAAGGAGATCAACGCGCGTTGCACGTGTGGCAGTTCCAACGGTGCGGGTGAGGTGAGGCATTCCGTGCGTTGCTCGTCCGTGCCGCCCAGCAGGGAACCGGTGGCGAGCCGTACGCGCAGCGCTCCCAGGTCGTCGCCGAAGCGGTGCCCACCGGGCGCGGGCAGGCCGAGCCGGGTGGTGAGGAAGTCCTCCAGTTCCTGCGCGTCACCGACACCGTGCGCGCCGAGGGCGGTGCGCAGCGGTTCCAGGTCGGCGTACAGGTGCCGGCCGGCCTGCGGCGGCCGGGCCAGGCAGCCCGCGGCGGTGACGGCGGCGTGCGCGGCGGCGGCCACGCGCGCGTGCAGGCGTACGGCGGCCTCGCGGCGTACGGTGACGGGCTCGGGCTCGCCGAGCGCGTACCCGGCGGCGGCCGCGACCGGTCCGGCGACGCTCGCGCCCAGCGCGGTGAGGATGTCCAGCACGCGCGCGTGGAGCCCTTTGGCGGGGCCGGAGTCGGGGAAGCGGGCGACGGCGGCGGGCCAGCCGGGCGGCAGCAGGCAACCGGCGAGGTCGGTGACGACGGTGACGTGCTCGGGCAGCATCTCGGCCGGGCTGAGCAGCACCGTGTCGTGCGGGGCGTGCAGGGTGTCGCGCCAGGTCTCGTCGCTGACCAGGTGCAGTCCCTCACCGGCGGCGGCCTCGACGGTCTCGTGCAGCAGTTCGGGCGGGGCGACGGTGGCGGTCGGGTCGTCGGCGACGGAGAGCACGAGCAGCCGCGGGTCGCCGCCCTCGGCGCGGACGCGGCGTACGGTCTCCAGGAGAGCGTAGGGGTCGGGGACGCCGCCGGATTCGGCGGGGGTGGCGACGTGGAACGCCGGTCTGCCCAGCAGGCGCGCGTACGGCGCCCACCAGGCGGCGCAGGGGCGGGGCACCAGGACGTCGCCGTCGAGGGCGGCGGTCAGGGCGAGCAGCAGGGGCGGCGCGCCGGGGCCGGCGGCCACGTGGCCGGGCCGGGTGGGCAGTCCGCGGCGCGACCAGTAGCCGCACGCCGCGTCCAGCAGCGCCCGGCCGCCACCGACCGGCTGGGCCTCGGCGCGGCCCGCGGCGGCGGCGAGCACGGCGGACAGTTCGGGCAGGACGGGCAGTCCGTCGCCGGGCAGGGAGGGGCCGTAGCGGACGGGGCCGTGGCCCTCGGGGTGATGGCCCTCGGCGTGGTGGCCGGCCGGGTAGTGGCCTTCGGGGTGATGGCCTTCGTGGCCGTGACGGACGGAGCCGCGGCCTTCCGGGTCCGTCCGTCGCATGTCCGCCTCCGCGCAGTCCGTGGTGCCGTGTCCTGTCCCCGTCCGGGCCGTGTCCGGTGACTCTCCGGGGGGCTTTCTAGGACCCCAGGTACCCGGAGGTGCGCCGGCGCATCCGGTACACCGCGCCCGCGCCCGCCGTCGCGATCAGCACTCCGCCCGCGACCAGGGCGGGGACGGATCCGTTGAAGGCGCCGCCCTGCCCGGCGTGTGCGCCGCGCTGGACGGTGGGCGGGGCGCAGGAGGGGTCGCCGTGGGGTTCGGTGCAGGTGTGGCCGCCGACGCCCTGACCGCCCTCATCCCGTCCGCCGACGCCCTGCGCGTTCTCACCCCATCCGCCGATCTCCTGCGCGCTCTCCTCCCGTCCGCCGCTGTTCTGCGTGCCCTCGTCCCGACCTCCGCTGTTCTGCGCGCCCTCGTCCCGACCTCCGCTGTTCTGCGCGCCCTCGTCCCGACCTCCGCTGTTCTGCGCGCCCTCATCCCACCCGCCGCTACTCTGCGCGCCCTCATCCCGACCTCCGCTGTTCTGCGCGCCCTCGCAGGGCTGGAGCCCGGCACACTCCCGGCCGGTCTCGCCCCGGCCCGTCTCCCCCAATGCGCCCTCGTCCTTCCCACCTTCACAAGGCTGTCCCCCGGCGCAATCCCGGCCGCCCTCCTCGTCCCGCCCGGTTTCCGCCTTCCCTCCCTCGGCCTTCACACCGCCCGCGCCGGGCACCGTGAACGTCGCGCTCCACGGCTCGCCCCTGCCGCCGGCGGCCGCGGGGCAGGCTCCGTCGACGGTCCAGGCGGCGTCGGAACCGGCAGCGCCGGTGCCGGTAGTGCCGGGGACGGCGGCGTCGGCGCCGGTGCCGGTGCCGTCCGGCACGCCCGCCGCGTCCCCGGAGGTGACGCGGGCGGTGCCGCGGTAGGCGGGCCCGGCCGAAGGGGCGGCCGTGCCGGTGACCCTGCTCAGGTGCACGGTGCCCTCCTCGAAGGCCTGGGACGAGGCGTCTATGGTCTCGGGGACGGTGCCGCCGACGGCGCCGCAGGACACGGAGACGGTGACGGTGCCGCCGGGCTGGACGGTGCCCGGGCTGACCTGTGCGGCGGGGTCCGCGTAGGCGACCGGCGCGGGGGCGAACGCGGCCGCGGACAGGGCGGCGACGGACAGGGCGCGTGCGGTGCGGCGCATGGGACGGGCTCCTCGGGACGGCGGCTGTGGCGGGCGCGGCGTGCGTGCCCTCGCCTGCCATCACAGCCCGCCGCACCGCGCGCCGCGCGCGGCCGGACCCCATTGGCGGGACATCCCGCGGCCTATCGGGTGATCCGACGGCCGGCCGGGTTTCACGCCACGGGACGGCCGGTCACGCCACGTCCCTCATCACCTGCTCCCGCAGCCGGTCGCAGCAGCGGCTGATCAGCCGGGAGACGTGCATCTGCGAGATGCCCATCTGCTCGGCGATCCGGCTCTGGGTCATGTCGTCGAAGAAACGCATGTAGAGGATGGCCCGTTCGCGTTCGGGCAGGGCGGCCAGCCGGGGCCTGACGGCCTCGCGGTCGACGACGGTGTCGAGCGCGGGGTCGGGGGCGCCGAGCGCGTCGCTGAGCGAGTAGCCGTCGTCGCTGCCCGGCATCTCCGCGTCCAGCGAGAGCGCGGTGAAGCTCTCCAGCGCCTCCAGGCCGACCCGGACGTCCTCCTCGCTCATGTTCGCGTGTGCGGCGATCTCCGCGATCGTGGGACGGCGGCCGGGCGTGGTCTGTGAGAGGTCCTGGGAGGCGAACCGCACCCGGTTGCGCAGATCCTGGACGCGACGGGGCACGTGCAGGGTCCACATGTGGTCGCGGAAGTGCCGCTTGATCTCGCCGGTGACGGTGGGCACGGCGTAACTCTCGAAGGCGTTGCCGCGTTCGGGGTCGTACCGGTCGACGGCCTTGACCAGGCCGAGGGCGGCGACCTGGCGCAGGTCCTCGTAGCTCTCGCCGCGGCTGCGGAAGCGTCCCGCGAGCCGTTCGGCCATGGGCAGCCAGGCCTCGACGATCTCGTCGCGCAGGGCGTCGCGCTCGGCTCCGGGCGGGAGGGCGGCGAGGCGGCGGAAGGCTTCCGCGGTGTCGGGGGCGTCGTCGTGGGGGTGGTGCTTCGTGCTCGCTCGGTTCGGCATGGTGCGTCGCAACTCCCCTGGAGTGCTGGGTTCGACGGTCACCGTGGGAGCGCATCCGGTCCGGACAGACGCACCCGTGGCGACGACTCGCCGCTCCCACGGAGGGTGTGCCTCCTGTCCGAAGCACTGTGCCCGTGCGCCTGCCCCCGACTCCCGGGGGCAAACACCGGCCTGCCGCCCGCCGGTCTCCCGGGGCGGCGCACAGGTTTTCCGCATGCCCCGGGGGTGACTCGGGACGTGCTGAGCGAATCGTCTGCCTTGATCCTCACGTCCACCACCACCGGGAGGTTGCCTCCATGAGCACCAAGGTGTCCGACCACGTCCTTGCGCGGCTGCGTGAATGGGGCGTGGAGCAGGTCTTCGGCTATCCCGGCGACGGCATCAACGGCCTGCTCGCGGCCTGGGGCCGGGCCGAGGACCAGCCGAGGTTCATCCAGTCCCGGCACGAGGAGATGTCCGCCTTCCAGGCGGTCGGCTACGCCAAGTTCTCGGGCCGTCTCGGGGTGTGCGCGGCGACCTCGGGCCCCGGCGCGATCCACCTGCTCAACGGCCTGTACGACGCCAAGCTGGACCACGTGCCGGTGCTGGCGATCGTCGGCCAGACGCACCGGACCGCGATGGGCGGCTCCTACCAGCAGGAGGTGGACCTGCACACGCTGTTCAAGGACGTCGCCTCGGACTTCCTGGAGACGGTGACCGTCCCCGAGCAGCTGCCGAACGTGCTGGACCGGGCGATCCGCACCGCGTACGCCCGCCGCTGCCCCACTGCGATCATCATCCCGGGTGACGTGCAGGAGCTCGACTACTCGGCGCCCACGCACGAGTTCAAGATGGTGCCCTCCAGCCTCGGCATGAGCGAGTCGACCGCCACCCCGACCGACGACGCGCTGCGCAAGGCGGTGGAGATCCTGAACGCCGGTGACAAACCGGCCATCCTGATCGGCCAGGGCGCCGCCGGTGCGGTGGAGGAGGTGCAGCACCTCGCGGAGCTGCTCGGCGCGGGCGTCGCCAAGGCGCTGCTCGGCAAGGACGTACTCAGCGACGAACTGCCGTTCGTCACGGGTTCCATCGGCCTGCTGGGCACGCGTCCGTCCTACGAGCTGATGCGGGACTGCGACACGCTGCTGACCATCGGCTCCTCCTTCCCGTACACGCAGTTCATGCCGGAGTTCGGCAAGGCCCGCGGTGTGCAGATCGACATCGATCCGCACATGGTCGGGATGCGTTACCCGTACGAGGTGAATCTCGTCGGCGACGCGAAGGCGACCCTGCAGCGGCTGATCCCCCTGCTGGAGACGGACCGCGGGGGCCGCCCCACGGACCGGGAGTGGTTCGACACGGTCTGTGCGAACGTGCGGCGCTGGCACAAGACGATGGAGCGGCGGGCGCACCTGTCGGCCGACCCGATCAACCCCGAGTACGTGGCGCGGGCGCTGGATCCGCTGCTTCCGCGGAACGCGATCATCACGTCCGACTCCGGTTCGGTGGCCAACTGGTACGCGCGGCACATCACCATGCGGCCGGGCATGCGCGGCTCGCTGTCCGGGACGCTGGCGACGATGGGTGCCGGGGTGCCGTACGCGATCGGTGCGAAGTTCGCGCATCCGGACCGGCCGGTGGTCGCGCTGGTCGGTGATGGTGCGATGCAGATGAACGGACTGGCGGAGGTGATCACCGCGGCGAAGTACCAGGACCGGTGGACGGATCCGCGGCTGGTGTTCGCGGTGTGGAACAACCAGGACCTCAACCAGGTCACCTGGGAGATGCGCGCGATGGAGGGCGCTCCGTCCTTCCTGCCCTCACAGCAGCTGCCGGACGTGCAGTACGCGGCGTTCGCGCGTTCGCTCGGGCTGACCGGGATCCGGGTGGAGAAGCCCGAGGACGTGGAGGCGGGCTGGCGGGCGGCGCTGGAGGCGGACGGGCCCGCGGTGGTGGAGTTCCTCACCGACCCGGCGGTACCGCCGATTCCGCCGCACGCCACCTGGGAGCAGATGGAGGCGACGGCCGCGTCGATCCTCAAGGGCGACGCGGACCGCGGTTCGATGGTCAAACAGGGCTTCAAGGCGAAGGTGCAGGAGTTCCTGCCGGGGCACGGCCGGAAGTAGACGCAGGCCGCTTTTCCGGCGCGTTTTCACCCAGTGGATCCCGTGTCGGCATGCGGTCCCCGGGTACGCGGTGCGGACCCCCGAAGATCTGGAGGGAGACATGCAGCGAGGCAGTGACCGGCTGAGCGTCCACCGGGACGACGAGATGAAACACGAACTGCAGGGCCTGCTCAGGTCCGGACACCCCACGCGTACCGAGGAGTGGCACGACCCCGAGCCGAGCGCCGAGGACGACCCGGAGGTCTGGGGCGGTCCGGTGGCGCCGGGACGCGCCGGGGCGACGCTGGAGACCGTCCGCTTCGAGCTGGCCCGGACCCTGGGGCGCAGCGCCTTCCCGGCGGGGCCGCCCGACCTGGCGCGGGCCCTGCGCCGCAAGAACGCGCCGGACGCCATGATCGAGGCGGTGGCGCGACTGCCGCGCCAGGCCCGCTACACCACCGTGCAGGAGCTGGCCGAGGCGCTGGTGGGCCGCGGATGAGGCGGGACCAGGCCGCGGAGATCGCCGCGACGGGCGTCACCGTCGACGTCGGTGACGCCACCACCCGGTACCTGCTGTACGGGCTGCTGCCCGGCTGGTTCGTACCGGGTCTGGCGGACTGGCTGATGCACCGGCGCACCCGCATCGAGGACACGGCCGGGACGAAGGAGTCCCTGATCCACTCCCTGATGATGGCCGAGGTGGGCCTGCCCATCGCGCTGACCCTGCGTTACGAGGTCAATCCGCTGCTGCTGACGGTGCAGCTGGGCGCGGCCGCCGTGCACGAGGCGACGGCGCTGTGGGACGTGCGGACGGCCGTGGACAGCGACCGCGAGGTCAAGCCGGTCGAGCAGCACATCCACAGCTTCCTGGAGTCGCTGCCGTTCGGCGGACTGAGCGCATTGATGTGCCTGCATGCCGACCAGGTGCGGTCGTTGCTGCGCGGCGGCCGGGGGGACCCGAATGCGTGGCGTCTGGTGCCGCGCCGGCGGCCGCTGTCGCCCGGGTATCTGGCGGGCATCGGCGTGGCGATCGGCGCGTGCGTGCTCCTGCCGTACGGCGAGGAGCTGCTGCGCTGCCGGCGGGCGGCCAGGGCGAGGAAGAAGCGCGCCCGGGACAGCGCCCGGTGGCGTGCGACGGACGGACGTTGAGACGTTGCATACGTTCCGCAGAGATTGCATACGTGCTGCGGCCTGGCCGCTGCATACGTTCTACAGGTGAAAGGACGCTGACCATCATGCGTATCGCGTTTCTGACGGCACCCGAGGGCGTCGAGCAGGTCGAGCTGACCGAGCCGTGGAAGGCGGCCTCGGACGCCGGGCACGAACCGGTGCTGGTGTCGACGAAGCCGGGGAAGATCCAGGCCTTCGACCATCTGGACAAGGCGGACACGTTCGACGTGGACGAGGTGGTGGGCGAGACGTCGGCCGGCTCGTTCGGCGGGCTGGTCCTGCCGGGCGGGGTGGCCAATCCGGACTTCCTGAGGATGGACGAGAAGGCCGTCGCGTTCGTGAAGGGCTTCTTCGACCAGGGCCGCCCGGTCGCGGCGATCTGCCACGCGCCGTGGACGCTGGTCGAGGCGGACGTAGTACGGGGCCGGGTGCTGACCTCCTGGCCGAGTCTCAGGACCGACATCCGCAACGCGGGCGGCACCTGGGTGGACGAGCAGGTGAAGATCTGCGACCACGGCTCCAACCAGCTGGTCACCAGCCGCAAGCCGGACGACCTGAAGGCGTTCTGCGAGGCGTTCCTCCACGTGTTCGCCGGGGAGGCCGGCTGATGGGCTCCCCGGCCGACCGCAAGCAGCAACAGCGCGAGGCCTTCCACGCCGACGACCCGGCGTCGGGTCCGCTCACCACCGACCAGGGCGTCGACGTCGACCACACCGACGACTCGCTGACGGCCGGCGAGCGCGGGCCGACGCTGATGGAGGACTTCCACTTCCGGGAGAAGCTCACCCACTTCGACCATGAGCGGATCCCGGAGCGGGTGGTGCACGCGCGGGGCGCGGGCGCGTACGGGTTCTTCGAACCGTACGAGTCCTGCGCGGAGTTCACGCGGGCGGCGTTCCTGCAGGACCCGTCCGTGCGGACGCCGGTGTTCGTGCGGTTCTCCACCGTGCAGGGCCCCAAGGGGTCGGCGGACACGGTGCGGGACGTGCGGGGTTTCGCCACCAAGTTCTATACGTCCGAGGGAAATTACGACCTGGTGGGGAACAACTTCCCGGTCTTCTTCATCCAGGACGGCGTCAAGTTCCCGGACTTCGTGCACGCGGTGAAGCCGGAGCCGCACAACGACATCCCCACCGGCGCGTCCGCGCACGACACCCTGTGGGACTTCGTGTCGCTGCAGCCGGAGACGCTGCACGCGATCATGTGGCTGATGTCGGACCGGGCGATCCCGCGCAGTTACCGGATGATGCAGGGCTTCGGCGTGCACACGTTCCGGTTCGTGAACGCCGAGGGGCGCGGCACGTTCGTGAAGTTCCACTGGAAGCCGAAGCTGGGCGTGCACTCGCTGGTGTGGGACGAGGCGCAGGAGTGCCAGGGCCGGGACCCGGACTTCAACCGGCGGGACCTGTGGGACGCGATCGAGGCGGGCGAGTACCCGGAGTGGGAGCTGGGTGTCCAACTGGTGCCGGAGGAGGACGAGTTCGCGTTCGACTTCGATCTGCTGGACGCCACGAAGATCATCCCGGAGGAGCAGGTGCCGGTACGGCCGATCGGCCGCATGGTGCTCGACCGCAACCCGGAGAACTTCTTCGCCGAGACCGAGCAGGTCGCCTTCCACACGGCGAACGTGGTGCCCGGCATCGACTTCACCAATGACCCGCTGCTGCAGGCACGGAACTTCTCCTACCTGGACACGCAGCTGATCCGGCTGGGCGGCCCCAACTTCACGCAGCTCCCGGTGAACCGGCCGGTGGCGCCGGTGCGCACCAACCACCGCGACGGCTATCACCAGAGCACGATCCACCGGGGCACGAACTACTTCCCGAACTCCCTCGGCGGCGGCTGCCCCGCGCACGCGGGGGCCGGCGGATCGGCGTTCACGCACTACACCGAGCGCGTGGACGGCGCGACGATCCGCCGGCGCAGCCCGAGCTTCCAGGATCACTACAGCCAGGCCGCGCTGTTCTGGCACAGCATGTCCGACTGGGAGCAGCAGCACATCGTCGCCGCCTTCCGGTTCGAGCTGGGCAAGGTCGACGCGCGAACGGTGCGGGCGCGCACGGTCGAGCAGCTGGCCCGGGTGGACGGCGATCTGGCGGCGCAGGTGGCGCGCGGCATCGGTGTGCCCGAACCGTCGGGCGAGGAGGCGGTACCGGCCAAGCAGGTCTCGCCCGCGCTGAGCTTTCAGTCGCTGCGCGGCGACGGTTCGATCCGGACCCGGCGGATCGCCGTGCTGGTCACCGGCGGGGTGGACGCCGAGCAGCTGGGGTCGGTGAGGGAGGCGCTGGCGGCCGAGGGGGCGATCGTGGAGGCGCTGGCGGCGACGGAGGAACCGGTGACGGGGATCGACGGTCGCTCGTATACGGTCGACCGCGCATTGCCTACGGTCGCCTCCGTCCTGTATGACGCCGTCCTGCTCCCGGGCGGCCCCACCGCTACCCCCGCGGTCACCGGCGACCCGGACGCGATGCGCTTCGTACGCTCCGCCTACCGGCACGGCAAGCCGGTCGCGGCGCTGGGTTCGGGCGTCGGGATCCTGTCGGCGCTGGAGCCGGAGGGCCTCAGGCTGTCGACGGAGTTCCACCACATGATCAGCGACCGGGGTGTGGTCACGGACACCGCACCGGGCGCCGCGCACCCGGACTTCGTCCACGCGTTCGTGGCCGCGATCGCCGCCCACCGGCACTGGGGCCGGCCACCGCTGCGCTGCTGACGGCATACCGGCGACCGCATCGCTGATGGCATACGGACGACCGGCACCCGGCACCCTTCGGGGCTCCCCGTCCGGGGAGCCCCGTTTCACGTACCGGAGCCCTCGGGCGTCGCCGTCTCCGCGCAGGTCCGTTCGCGGGCGCCCTCCCGGGTGCGGCCCGCGGCGACCAGGCGGCGCGGGTTGCGGCGCAGGTACTCGCCCTCCAGCTGGGCCATGCGCTCGTTGTGGGCCCGCAGCGCGTCGTTCGAGCCGTACAGCAAGGTGTCGTGGCGTGTGCGGTGGATCGTCTCCAGCTCCTTCATGAGCTGCTGGTCGTCCAGGCGGCTGGGCTCGACTCCGGTCATCGTGATGTCCCGCTCGTCGTGTTCGTTCATGCGGTACGGGTACCCGCCCGGGACGCAATACCCCCGAGCGACATCCGGGAGGGAGCCATGGATCTCGCTTTTCTGCATCCACTCTACGAACATTCCGGCCCCTGGGCCTCCGTGTACGTCGACACCTCCCGGCACGCGGAGGACACACCGCACGAGCTGCACCTGACGGCCCAGGCGATGGCCCGCGACCTGGGCGAGCAGGGCGCGGACGACGCCACGTGCCGGGCGGTCCGGGAAGCGATCGAGGAGCTGCGCCACTCCCCCGACCCGCACGGCCGGGCCCTGTTCGCGCGGGCCGGCGAGGTCGTCCTCGACCCGGTGCTGGCGCACCGGCCGCAGGGCAGCCGGGCCGTGTGGGCGCCGCTGCCGCGCGTGGCCCCGCTGCTGGACCTGGCCGGTGAGGACCCGGTGGCGATCGTGGCCTACGTGGACCGCCGCGGCGCCGACTTCGAGCTGCGCAGCGCCCTGGGGCGGCAGAAGGCGGGCGCGGTCGTCGGCCGGCAGTATCCGGTCCACCGCACCAGCAGCGTCGACTGGTCGGAGCGGCACTTCCAGCTGAAGGTGGAGAACACCTGGGAACACAACGCGGCGGAGATCGCCGACGCGCTCGCCGTCTGCCAGGACGAGACGCGGGCGGACCTGCTGGTCCTGGTCGGTGACGACCGGGAGCGGCGCGAGGTGCGCGAGCGGCTGCCCAAGCGCCTGCACGACCGCGTGGTGGATTCCGCGCACGGCACCGGCAGCCGGCTGCTGGACGACGAGGTGGAGCAGGTGCGCGCCGAGCACGTGCGCGGCCGGATCGCGGCGGAGCTGGACCGTTTCCGGGCCGCGCGCACCCCGGACGACGGGGGCCGGGCGGGCGCCGCGGAGGGCGTGCCCGCGCTGGTGGAGGCCGCCCGGGAGCACCGCCTCGAGGAGCTGCTGGTCCGGCCCGACGGGCCCGACACGCACCGCGAGGTGTGGATCGGGGAGGATCCGGACCAGCTGGCGGTGCGCCGTACGGATCTGAAGATCCTCGGCGAGCAGCACTCCTGGTCCGCGCGCGCCGACGACGCCCTGATCCGCTCGGCGGTGGCCACGGACGCCGCCGTGCTGTCGCTGGCGCCGGTGCTGGAGGGCACTCAGGACGACATTCCGGCGGGCGGCCTGGGCGCGCTGCTGCGCTGGAAGTGACAGCTGGAGAACCGGTTCGGGCCCGGTGCGGCTACCGGGCCCGCTCCACCCTGCGCTCGTCCCACACCGGCTCGGTCGTCTCGCGGACCCGGCCGTCGCTGCCGAAGACCAGGTAGCGGTCGAAGGAGCGGGCGAACCAGCGGTCGTGGGTGACGGCGAGGACCGTGCCCTCGAAGGCCTCCAGACCTTCCTGGAGGGCTTCGGCGGACTCCAGGTCGAGGTTGTCGGTCGGCTCGTCCAGGAGGAGCGCGGTGGCGCCGGCCAGTTCGAGCAGGAGGATCTGGAAGCGGGCCTGCTGGCCGCCGGAGAGTTTCTCGAAGGACCGCTCGGCCTGCTGGGTCAGCTCGTAGCGGCGCAGGCGTGACATGGCCGCGCCCCGGTCCTGGGCGTGCTCCTTCCACAGGATGTCGAGGAGGGTGCGGCCTTCGAGCTCGGGGTGGGCGTGGGTCTGTGCGAAGTGCCCGGGGACGACCCGCGCCCCGAGCTTCCACTCCCCCGTGTGCGCCACGTCGTCACCGGCGAGCAGGCGCAGGAAGTGCGACTTGCCGGAGCCGTTGGAGCCGAGGACGGCGACCCGTTCGCCGTAGAAGACCTCCAGGTCGAACGGCTTCATCAGGCCTGTCAGCTCAAGCCCCTTGCAGGTGACGGCCCTTACACCCGTCCGGCCGCCCTTCAGGCGCATGGTGATCTCCTGCTCGCGGGGCGGCTCGGGCGGCGGTCCGGCCTCCTCGAACTTTCGCAGCCGGGTCTGTGCCGCCTGGTAGCGGGAGGCCAGCTCGTGGCTGATACTGGCCGCCTGACGCAGGCTGAGGACGAGCTTCTTCAGCTGCGCGTGCTTCTCGTCCCAGCGGCGGCGCAGCTCCTCGAAGCGGGCGAAGCGTTCGCGGCGGGCCTCGTGGTAGGTGGCGAAGCCGCCGCCGTGCACCCAGGCGTCGGCGCCGGCCGGCCCGGGCTCGACGGAGACGACCTTCTCGGCGGCGCGGGCGAGGAGTTCGCGGTCGTGGGAGACGAACAGGACCGTCTTGCGGGTTTCCTTCAGCCGCTCCTCCAGCCAGCGCTTGCCGGGCACGTCCAGGTAGTTGTCCGGCTCGTCGAGCAGCAGCACCTCGTCGGTGCCGCGCAGCAGCGCCTCCAGGACCAGCCGCTTCTGCTCGCCGCCGGAGAGAGTCCGTACCTGCCGCCACTGGGCCCGCTCGTAGGGGACGCCGAGGGCGGCCGTGGTGCACATGTCCCACAGTGTCTCGGCCTCATAGCCGCGCGCCTCCGCCCAGTCGGCGAGGGCCTGCGCGTAGGCGAGCTGGGCGGCCTCGTCGTCGACGGTCATGACGGCGTGCTCCGCCTCGTCGACCGCCTTCGCGGCCTCCCGGATGCGGGGCGGCGCGACGGACACCAGCAGGTCGCGTACGGTCGTCTCGTCCCGTACGGAGCCCACGAACTGGCGCATCACACCGAGGCCGCCGCTGACGGTGACGGTGCCGCCGTGCGGCTTGAGCTCGCCGGCGATCAGGCGGAGCAGGGTGGTCTTGCCGGCGCCGTTGGGGCCGACCAGGGCGACGGCGGCGCCTTCGCCGACCCGGAAGGACACGTCACCGAGCAGGGTCCTCCCGTCGGGGAGGTGGTACTCGAGGTGCGCGGCTTCCAGATGTCCCATGGGGAGGCATTCTCAGGGGCGCCCCCGACCTGGGGCAAACGCTTATCCGGTCGCGTCCACCGGTTGCCCGGCGGGCCCGCTGTCCCCGGCCGGGGCCACGACCGTGCCCTGCCAGGTGAGTGCCTTCCAGCCGTCGGACGGGGAGCCCTCCAGAACCACCACGCCGGTGTTGTCGAGGGCGCGGGCGGCGGCGAAGGGCACGTCGACGTTGTCGGCGCGGGCGGCGGTCCACACGCGGATGGCGGCGCCGTGGCTGACCAGGGCGACGGTGCCGGCGCCGCTGCCGGCGGCCTCGGCGACGACCGCGTCGTACCGGGCCAGTGCCTCGGCGCCGTTCTCCCCGCCGGGTATGCGCGGCGCGGTGTCCCCGGCCGCCCACGCGAACGCCGTGCGCATGTACAGGCGGCCCCGTTCCGAGTCGCCGGGGAGCATCTCCAGGTCGCCCGCGGACAGCTCGCGGATGCCGTCGCGGACGATGACGTCCAGGCCGCGGGCGGCGGCGAGCGGGGCGGCCGTGAGCTGGGTGCGGATCAGGGTGGAGGCGTAGACGGCCTCGATGTCCTCGCCCGCGAGGGCCTCGGGGAGGGCGGCGGCCTGCCGCTCGCCGAGCTCGGTCAGACCCGGGCCGGGTACGGCGGTGTCCAGCAGGAAGTGGACGTTGGACGGGGTCTGGCCGTGCCGGATGAGGAGCAGGCGCATACGGGAGTCCTTCCGCGTTCGGACAGCGTCGGGCACACCGTCGGCCGACAAGAAACGGCCACTTCAGGGTATCCGCACCCACATGAGCCCAGACGTCGACCTCACCGTCCCCCTGCCCGGCCGGCACGCCGTGCGCGACCGGCTGCTCGCGCTGGACTGCCGGCTGTTCGAGGTGGCCGCCGAGCGGCACTGGCCCGGTGCCGAGCGGGTGCTGCCACGGCTGAGCCGGAGCGCGAACCACGGGGTGCTGTGGTTCGCGACCGCCGCCGCCATGGCGGTGGCCCGGACTCCGCGCGCCCGGCGGGCCGCCGCCCGCGGCCTGGCCTCGCTGAGCCTGGCCTCACTGACCATCAACACCCTCGGCAAGCGCTCGGTGCGCCGCCCCCGTCCCGTACTGGACCCGGTTCCGCTGGTGCGGCAGCTGAAGCGGCAGCCGATCACCACGTCGTTTCCCTCGGGTCACTCGGCGTCGGCCGCCGCCTTCGCCGCCGGGGTCGCCCTGGAGTCCCCGGCCTGGGGCGCGGCGATCGCGCCGGTGGCGTTCTCGGTCGCCATGTCCCGCGTCTACACCGGCGTGCACTTCCCCAGCGACGTCCTCGCGGGCGCCGCGCTGGGCGTGGGCGCCGCCTACGCGGTCCGGGGTCTGGTACCGACCCGCGCACAGGTCAGCCCGCCGGCCCGGCCCCGCACCGAGGCGCCGGCGCTGGGGGACGGCGAAGGTCTGGTGGTGGTCGCCAACACCGCCTCGGGCACCGCCGACCGGGTGGGCGCGCTGCGGGACGCTCTGTCGAAGGCGGAGGTCGTGGAGTGCCCGCCGGACGAGGTGGGGGCCGAGCTCGACAAGGCGGCCGCGCGGGCGCGGGTGCTGGGGGTGTGCGGGGGCGACGGCACGGTGAACGCGGCCGCCGCGGCCGCCCTGCGCCACGGCCTGCCGCTCGCGGTGCTGCCCGGCGGGACGCTCAACCACTTCGCCTACGACCTGGGCGTGGAGGACGTACGGGACCTCGCCGGGGCCGTCCGGCAGGGCGAGGCCGTGCGGGTGGACGTCGGCCGGTTCGTCTGCGACGGCCGCGAGGGCATCTTCCTCAACACCCTCAGTCTGGGCGTCTACCCGGAGCTGGTGCGCGAGCGGGAGCGCTGGGCGGGCCGGATCGGCGGCTGGCCGGCGGGGGTGCTCGGCGCGCTGCGGGTGCTGCGCGCCGACCGGCACCCGCTGGCGGTGGAGGTCGGCGGCGAGACCCGCCCGCTGTGGCTGCTGTTCGTCGGCAACGGCGTCTATCACCGCATGGGTCTGGGGCCCGGCCGCCGCGCCGACCTGGCGGACGGGCTGCTGGACGTACGGGCGGTGCACGGCAGCCGCAGGCCCGCGCTGCGGCTGCTCGCCGCCGCCGCGGCGGGCCCGCTGACCCGCTCCCCGGCGCACGCTGCGGTCCAGGTGGGCCGGCTGCGCCTGGCCGGCGTGGAGCCGGGGACACCGCTGGCGTACGACGGCGAGGTCACCGAGGTGGCGGGCGAGGTGACGCTGGAGAAGCTGGCCGAGGCGCTGACGGTCTACCGCCCGCTGCCCCGGAACTGACGCGGCGCACCTGGGACCGACTCAGCGCCCGCCTGGAATTGACGACCCGTCAGTCCATATCGTAAAACACGTATCTCATCATGCGGCCCGCGCGCGTACGGTGAGGCCTACCGACGACAAGGGGGTACGGCCATGCCGAAGCCGCAGGAGACCGCTGTCTACACGCACGGGCACCACGAGTCGGTGCTGCGTTCGCACACCTGGCGGACCGCCACCAACTCCGCGGCGTACCTGCTCGGCTCGATCAGGCCCCACATGCGGATCCTGGACATCGGCTGCGGCCCGGGGACCATCACCGCCGACCTGGCGGCACTGGTCCCCGACGGGCACGTCACCGGTGTCGACCACGCGCCGGGCATCCTGGACCAGGCCCGCGCCACGGCCGCGGGGCGCGGGCTGACGAACATCGACTTCGCCGTCGCCGACGTGCACGCCCTGGACTACCCGGACGACACCTTCTGCGTCGTCCACGCCCACCAGGTGCTGCAGCACGTCGGCGACCCCGTGCAGGCGCTGCGCGAGATGCGCCGGGTCACCGAGCCGGGCGGTTTCATCGCCGTCCGCGACTCGGACTACTCGGCGATGACCTGGTATCCGGCGGTGCCGGGCCTGGACGACTGGCAACAGCTGTACCTGCGGGTGGCCCGGGCCAACGGCGGCGAGCCGGACGCCGGGCGCCGGCTGAGGTCCTGGGCGCTGGCCGCCGGGCTCGGCGACGTCACCGCCACCTCCAGCACCTGGACCTTCGCCACGGCCGAGGAGCGGGCCTGGTGGAGCGGGCTGTGGGCGGACCGCACCGTCGCCTCCTCCTACGCCGAACGCGCCACGCAGGGTGGTCACGCGACCGCGCGGCAGCTGGCGGAGCTGGCCCGGGCGTGGCGGGAGTGGGGCGCGCGGGAGGACGGCTGGTTCGCCGTCCTGCACGGAGAAATTCTGTGCCGTAAGTGAGCCTGATCCGCGAATTTCGGGAAACCCGGAATGCAGGAGGTTCACATTATGGTTCCCATCCTGCTGGTACTGCTTCTGGTGCTCATTCTCTTCGGCGCCGGATTCGCGGTGAAGTTGCTCTGGTGGATCGCCCTCGCAGTTCTCGTCGTGTGGCTGCTGGGCTTCCTGGTCCGCGGAACCGCCGCGGGAGGCGGCAGGAGCCGCTGGTACAGGTGGTGAATTGATACCCCGGGAAAGCCCTTTACGGCGTCATTCCCGGGGCAGCAGAGGTCCCAGCGGCCCGAGGTCCAGATTCAGGTCCTCGGGCCGCAGTCCGTAGCGCTCGCGCAGTTCGGCCATGCGCTCCTCCAGGAGCATCAGGGTGAGGCCGATCCGCTCCTCCTGCTCCTCGGTGAGGTCGCCGGTGTCGAAGCGGCGCAGCGCCTGCCGCTCCATCAGCTGGCGCAGCAGCTCCACGACGGTCAGGACGAGCTTGACCAGGTCGCGCTCGACGGTGTCGGGCTCGAGGTCCAGCCGCTTGCGGGTGGTCATGACAGCTCCTCGAACGGTGACGGCACCTGCGCGTTCACCGAGCTGATCAGCGCGTTCAGGTCGATACGGACCAGGTCGACGTCCGCGATGCGCAGCGTGACGTCCCCGGTGATCACCACCCCGCCGGCCAGCAGCCGGTCGAGCAGGTCCACCAGGGCGACCTCGCGGCGTTCTATGACGGTCATGCGCCTTCCCCACCCTCTCGTGGTGCCTCTCCCCGAACGTCACCGGCGAAGGAGTAGGGAGCCCAGGGGCCGGTGAGTTCCACCCGCAGCCCGGGCGTTTGCGTTTCGTCTTTCGCCAGGTCCACGATTTCCACGAATTCCTCGGAATGCGCACGCGGCACGAGATAGGCCGCGTTGAGCACGTTCCGCGCCTGCACTCCGGAAAGCTCGGGATTCTGCGGGGCGTGCAGCCGGGAATCCTCCGCCCGCTCGGAAAGCGTGTGGTGCAGGCGTTCCGCGAACGCCTCGGCCTTCTGCCACATGTCCTCGTGCGAGCGGGTCTGGGCGCGCCGCCGGCGCAGATAGTCCCGGCCCGAGGCGGGCCTGGACGCGGGGTCTTCCGGCGGCTCCGGTGCGGGGTCCGCGTACACCTTCACGCCCCATTCCACCCGGCCCTCGATCCGGTCGAGGGTGCGCCTCAGCTCCTCCTCGCGGGCCTCGATCATGGTCCGCACGCCGCTGTCGTCGCGGAAGACGGTGGCCAGGCGCAGCGGCAGCGGGGTGGTGACGGTGGTGAGCGCGTCGATCACGCCCTGATGGGCGCGGGCGGTCGCGGTCAGCCAGTCCAGGTCCTCCAGGTGGGCGCGCAGGGCGTCCTCGGCGAAGTCGGCCTCGGGGACCGTGCTGACGACCGCGACCAGCCCGTGGTGGTGCAGCAGTGCGGGCGGGGCACCTCCGACGCCCGTCAACTGGGCCTGCAGAGGCGCGCCGAAGGGGCGGCAGACGGCGTAGACGTACCGCAGTCCGGTCATCGTTCCTCCTTCGGCACGCGGGCTGGCTCCAGTTCCTCCAGACGTGCCAGCCGTTCACGCAACTCCGCGTTCTCGCGGGCGAGTTCGTCCCGGCGGGCGCTGGAGGACAGGGCGGGGTCGCTCTCCCACCAGTCGATGCCCATCTCCTTCGCCTTGTCGACGGAACAGACGATGAGCCGCAGTTTCACGGTGAGCAGTTCGATGTCGAGCAGGTTGATCCTGATGTCGCCCGCGATGACGACACCCTTGTCGAGCACGCGCTCGAGGATGTCGGCGAGGTTGGAGCCCCCGCCCTGGCCGTAGGGCTCGGGGAGCCGGCTGGGCGTCGTCATCGACGGCTCCCGCCCTCCGCGTACTCGGGCTCCCCTTCTTCCTCTTCCTCGCCTTCCTCGGCTTCTTCGCCTTCTTCGAGTTCGTCCTCGGCCTCGTACGGGCCCTCCTCCTCGGCCTCGTACGGTTCCTCTTCCTCTTCCTCTTCCTCTTCCTCCTCGTACGGCTCCTCTTCCCCGGCCGCCTCGTCCTCGTACGGCTCCTCGGACTCCTCCTCGGCCGACGGCTCCTGACCCTGGTCCTCGGCCTCCTCGGACTCCTCCGCCACGGCGTCCTCGTGGCTGCGGACGACCTCGCTGTCGCGGATCTCGCCGCGCCAGCCGTCCTCCGCCTCGCCCTTGAGGGTGATGAAGCGGGCGTAGTTCTTCAGGTCGAGCCGGGCCCGGCGGCCCTGGGCGCGCCAGATGTTGCCGGTCTTCTCGAACAGGCCCGAGGGGTAGTACTCCATGACCAGCAGCACGCGCGTGAGGTTCTCCTCCAGCTCGTGGAAGGAGACCACGCCCTTGGTGCTGCCCTTGGCGCCCTCCGATGTCCACTGGATGCGGTAGTCGGGGATCTGCTCGGTGGTGGTGGCCTTCCAGGTGCGATTGGACCAGAAGACCTTCGCCTGCCAGTCGGAGTGCGTGTCGTCGGCGCGGCTCGCGCTCTTGACGCCCTTGGCGAAGGTGCTGAAGTCCTGGTACTGGGTCCACTGGTCGTAGGCGGTGCGCAGCGGCACGCCGACGTCGATGTGCTCGATGATGACGGTCGGCTTGGCACCTGCCCTGCCCTTGCGCTTGCCCTTGCCGCCGCCGAGGTTCTTCACGGCGTCCATCACGTTCTCCTTGGCGCGCGAGGCGCCCAGCTCCAGCGCGGACCGCAGCGGGCCCTTGCCCTGGGCGAGCTTGCGGCCGCCTTCGAGGGCCAGTTTGGCGAAGCCCGGGCTGTTGCCCTCGGCGATGTCGTTCAGCTTGACCGTGGTCTCGCCGAGCTTGCGGCCGAAGCCGGTCAGCATGCGCTGGGCCTGTGCCGCGAGGTACTCCTGGGCCTCCTCCTTGAGGCGGTCGGCCGCCTCGCTGTGGGCCAGGCCGGTGAGGGGGTTGTCCTTCGCCGCGCCCGCGGCCTTGCCCGCCGCGGACTTCGCGGATCCTAGGGTCTCGGTCATCCTTCATCGCCGCCCTTCGACTGCCGGGACCGGGCGGCGTTGCCGGCCGCGGCCGTCTTCTTCGCGGCCGGCCTCCCGGCCGCGCCCTGGGTCTTCTGCGCCGTCTTCCTGGCGGGAGCCTTCTTGGCGGGCGCCTTCTTCCCTGGGGCCTTCTTGGCGGGGGCCTTCTTGGCCGCCGGCTTCCTGGTCTCCCGGGACTCCTCCTCGCTCTCCGCCTCCCCGTCCGCCTGCCGGTCCTCCGGTTCCTGCGGCTCGTCCCGCTCCTCGGACGCCTCCTCGGCGTCCCCCCGCGGCTCCCTGTCCTGAGAGCCGCCGGAGTCCTCGGCGTCCTCGGAGCCGGTGCCGGGCACCACGTCCGAGAGCCGGTCGCGGACCTGGGCCGTGCGGCCGTGCAGCCGGTCGGCCAGCGCGTTCATCTGCCGCTCGGCCATGGCGCCCGACGCGGCCTTGCCGACGCCCCGCAGGTCCTCGCGCAGCTGGTCGCCGATCTCCTTGAACTGCGGGTTGTCGCGCAGCTGCTGGTTCACCAGGTCAGCGAGCGCCCGCGGGCTCAGGTTCAGCTTCTTGCCGGCCACCAGGGAGCCGACCGCGAGGGCCATTTTCAGCTTCTTGGTACGTCCGAGGAAATACCCGGCCCCTACCGCGAGGCCCAGTGCCGTTCGGTTCATGGTCTCGTCCCGTTGCCTGTCGTCTCGCCGGAGCCCATGCCGGTCTCCAGCCGGTCGAGGAGTTCGTCCTCGCGCCGGTCGAACTCGTCCTCGGTGATCTCGCCCGCCTCCAGCTGTTCCTCGAGGCGGGCGAGTTCGGCCCGTACGGTGGCGGGGTCGTAGTAGATCCGCTCCGCCTCACGGAGCACCTGTCCGATCACCCACGCGCTGCCGCGCACCGGCGCGAACGGCAGCAGCAGCACCTCACCGATCAGTCCCATCTGCTATTCCCTCCGCTTCATGCGGGGCGCTACTCGGCTCCCGCGTCCGCGCCGGCCGTGGTGCCCGCGGGCTCGGCGGGGCCGGGCTCGACGAAGCTGTACGGCGGCAGCGGACCGTTGATCCGCAGTTCGAGGTGGGCGAGGGACTTGCGGGCCTGTTCGACGGCGGCCAGGAAGTCCTCGGCCGAGCCGCGGTCCACCAGGAACGAGACGTTGACCAGCCAGCCCGTGGACTCGGGGCCCACGCTGACCGCGTCGGCGACCGGCGCCAGCGCGCGCTGCACCTCGGCGGCGTCCTCGGCCTCCTTGGCCTTGACCGCGGCGGCCACCATCTCGCCGAGGCGGATCTTGTCGTCGTAACTGCCGCCGCCCGCTTTCCGGTTGGCCTCGGCCAGGGCGCGCAGCTCCGGGCTCTCGGCCATCACGCGGTGCAGGACGGCCTCCTCCACGTGGCTGGCCTTGACGTTGTACTCGACCTTGCCGTCCAGCGCCCGCAGGCGCTCGCGGTAGTGGTCGGCGCGCTCGGCGAGCACGCCGGTGACGGCGGCGTCGTCCGGGGCGACACTGCCGAACCGCATGGGCAGCACGCAGCCGGCGGCGCCCGCCTCGGCGAGCACGTTCTGGTGGGCGAGCAGATCCCTGCGCTTGGGACGCAGCCCCTCGGGGGCGTCGCTGACGATGGCGGCCAGATCGCCCTCCTTCAGGACCCGCACGGGCTGCGGCGGTTCGCCGACGCCGCCCATGCCGTCGGGGAGCGCGGGGTGAGAGCTCGCGGCGATGGCGTAAACGTACGTGCTCACTCCTGCTCCTCCTTCCTGCGCGCGGCCGTGGTCTTGCGGGGCCGCGGCCTGGACTCGTGCTCACCCTCCTCGCGCGCCTGTTTGAAGGCGTCCGAGATGGTCTCGGCGGCGCCGGACAGCGCCCCCTTGGACTTGCCGCGGGCACCGGACTCGGTGAGCTCGCCGACCATGTCGGGCAGGCCCGGGCTCTTGCGCGGGCCGGCCTCCAGGTCGAGCCGGTTGCACGCTTCGGCGAAGCGCAGGTACGTGTCGACGCTGGCGACGACGACCCGGACGTCGATCTTCAGGATCTCTATGCCGACCAGGGACACCCGTACGAACGCGTCGATGACGAGACCTCGGTCGAGGACGAGTTCCAGTACGTCGTAGAGGCCGCTGCTGCCGCCTCCGCCGCCGGTCTGCTGTGCCGGGACTACGGTCATGCCGACCGCGCCTCCTTGTCTGTGTGATGGTTGGTGTGCGGACGTGGTCGCTGACGGCGGCCTAGCGGCCGCGTGCGTCGGCCCGCCCGCGTTCGTAACGGCGGACGCGCCGGTAGCCGGTGAGCTGGCCCTCCGCGTCGAGTTCGACCTGGTAGCTCGCCATCAGGCTCATCGTGTCGGGGACCCGGGCCAGTTCGAGGACCTCCACCTCCAACGACCAGCCGTCCTCGGTCTGTTCGAAGGACGAGACCTGCTCGGGAGCGAGGCCGGTGAGCTCCGTGAGCTGGGCGCGCGCCTGGCGCAGCACCTCCATGGGGCTCGGCCGGTGCTCGTCCGCCGTGTGCCGGTCGCTGTCCTTGTGTGGCTCCTGTGAGTCGTGCGAGTTGTTGGTTTCTTGTGATTCCTGGGTTTGCTGTGAACCCTGGGAATCAGGTGTGTTCTTTGTGTTCGACATGGCCACCTCTCCCCTCCGTGTGGCCGGAAGGACGTGGACCAAACCTTTGGAGCTCGTGCTTCGGCGGCGCGGGCCGTCCGGCCTGCGCAGAAACGGTATGTGCATCAGCCACCCAGTGTCTTGAGCCGGTGTCGGGCCGGGCCCAGGGCGCGGCCGCGCATGCCCGCCCACGGGTCGGTGCGGGCCTGGTCGACGGCGTCCTCGATGGTCCAGCGGCGCGGGCCGAGGTCCGGGTCGTCGAGCTGGTCCCAGGAGACGGGGACGGCGACCGGGGCGCCGGGCCGGGGGCGGACGGTGAAGGGGGCGACGGCGGTCTGGGCGTAGGCGTTGCGCTGCACGTCGAGGTAGAGCCGCTCTCCGCGGTCCTTCTTGCGGGCGGCGGTGGTGAGCCGGTCGGGGTGCTCGGCGGCCAGCAGTTCGGCGACGTCCCGGGCGAAGGCGCGGACCTCGTCGAAGCCGTGGTGGCCGTTGAGGGGGACGACGACGTGCAGGCCGCGCGAGCCGGTGGTCATCAGCGCCGAGGGCAGCCGCAGGTCGTCGAGCAGCCCGCCCAGCAGCCGGGCCGCCTCGCGCACCGCCGAGAAGTCGTCGCCGGAGGGGTCGAGGTCGAAGACCATCCGGTCCGGGCGGTCGGTCCGGTCGGTGCGGGAGAGCCAGCGGTGCAGGGTGAGGCACGCCTGGTCGGCGAGGAAGACCAGGGTGGCGGTGTCCTCGCAGACGACGTGCGTGACCGTGCCGTCCTCCTTGGCGACCTCGGCCCGTGTGATCCAGTCCGGATAGTGGTCCGGGGTGTTCTTCTGCATGAACCTCGGGCCGTCGAGGCCGTCCGGGTACCGCTCCAGCATCAGCGGGCGGCCGCGCAGGTGCGGCAGCATGAACGGCGCGACGGACCGGTAGTAGTCGACGAGGTCGCCCTTGGTGTACTCCTTCGCGTCCCCGTCCCCGGGCAGGAGCACCTTGCCGGGCCGGTGCACCTGGATCGTGCGGCGGCCCGCCCGTACCGTCCGCACGTCGTCGCTCATCGCACGACCGCCTCCCCCACCAGCAGCCGTCCGGCCGCCGCGATGGCCGTCCGGTCGATGCCGGCGGCGTGCAGTTGCTCGTCGGGCGCGGCCGAGCCCGGCATGGTCCGCACGGCGAGCCGGACCAGGCGGGGTACGGGCCTGCCGTCGGTGAAGGCGTCGAGGACGGCGTCGCCGAGGCCGCCCTCCTCGTGGTGGTCCTCGACGGTGAGCAGGCAGCCGGTCTCCTCGGCGGCCCGCCGGAGCGTCTCGGTGTCGACGGGCTTGACCGAGTACAGGTCGACGACCCGGACCCGGATGCCCTCGCTCTCCAGGGCGTCGGCGGCGGCCAGCGCCTCGTGCACGGTCACCCCGGCCGCCACGACCGTGAGCCGGTCCTCGCCGGAGGAGCGCAGCACCTTGCTGCCGCCGACGGGGAAGTCCTCGTCGGGGCCGTAGATGACGGGGCTCTCGCCACGCGAGGTGCGCAGGTAGCGGATGCCGTCCAGGTCGGCCATGGCCGCGACCAGCCTGGCGGTCTGGTTGGCGTCGCACGGGTACAGCACGGTCGAGCCGTACACCGCCCGGAACATCGCCAGGTCCTCCAGGCCCATCTGGGAGGGCCCGTCCTGGCCGATGGCCACCCCCGCGTGGGAGCCGACGAGGTTGATTCCGGAGCCGCTGATCGAGGCCATGCGCACGAAGTCGTGGGCGCGCGTGAGGAAGGCCGCGAAGGTCGCGGCGTACGGCACGTAGCCGCGCGCCGCCATGCCGACGGCCGAGGCGAGCAGCTGCTGCTCGGCGATGTAGCACTCGAAGAAGCGGTCCGGGTGCTCCTTGGCGAAGTACTCGGTACGGGTGGAATCCCCGACCTCACCGTCCAGCGCGACGACCTCGCCGCGGGCGGTGCCGAGCGCGGCCAGGGCCTCGCCGAAGGCGTTGCGGGTGGCCACCTTCTCGCCCCGGTCGTACGTCGGCAGCTCGAGGGATCCGTCGCGGACCACGTGCAGCATGCGGGCGGCCTGCGGCTCCTGCACCCGTACGGTCAGGTCACGCGGCCCGCCCAGTTCGGCGATGGCCTCCTCCGCCTCGGGCAGCGGCTTGCCGTGCAGGCCCTCGCGGTCCTGGACGGCGGCGACGCCCTTGCCCTTGAGGGTGCGGGCGAGGATCACGGTCGGCTGGCCGGTCGTCGAGGCCGCCTCGCCGTAGGCGCGGTCGATGGCGTCCACGTCGTGGCCGTCGATCTCCACGGTGTGCCAGCCGAACGCCTGGAAGCGGCGGGCGTAGGCGTCGAGGTCGTGGCCGTGCCGGGTGGGACCGCGCTGGCCGAGGCGGTTGACGTCCACGATCGCCGTGAGGTTGTCGAGGTGCTCGTACGCGGCGTGCTCGGCGGCCTCCCAGACGGAGCCCTCGGCGAGCTCGCTGTCGCCGCACAGCACCCACACCCGGTAGCCGGTGCGGTCCAGCCGCTTGCCGGCCAGCGCGATGCCGACGCCGACCGGCAGGCCCTGGCCGAGGGAGCCGGTGGCCGTCTCCACCCACGGCAGCCGGCGCGGGGTCGGGTGTCCTTCGAGCCTGCTGCCGAGCTTGCGGAAGGTCAGCAGTTCGCCGTCCTCGATCGCGTCGGCCGCCTTGTAGGCGGCGTACAGCAGGGGCGACGCGTGGCCCTTGGACAGCACGAAGCGGTCGTTGCCGGGGTGGTCGGGGCGCTCGAAGTCGTAGCGGAGGTGGTTGGCGAGCAGCACCGCCATCAGGTCCGCGGCGGACATCGACGAGGTCGGATGCCCGGACCCCGCCGCCGCGGCGGCCCGCACGCTGTCCACGCGCAACTGCTGCCCGAGTTCGACGAGTTCGGCCGTGTTCATGAGTCTCCTTCCGCAGGGGTGTCCGGGCGCTTGACGGGGCCGGGGGCGGGGTGGTCGCCCGGGGGCCTGGGGCGGGGACGGTCATCCGGCGGCTCCGGGCCGGGCTGGTTCTTCGCGGGCTCCCCACCCGGCTGGTTCTTCGCAGGCTCCCCACCCGGCTGGTTCTTCGCAGGCTCCCCACCCGGCTCGTTCTTAGCAGGCTCCCCACCGGGCTCGTTCTTCGCAGGCTCCCCACCCGGCTGGTTCTTCGCAGGCTCCCCGCCGGTCTCCTCGGCAAGGGCCGCGCCCGGTCCTGTGCCGATCGGGTGGTCGCGTCCGTCGGGTACGCGGGCGAGTTCCGGGGAGGCCGTGTCCAGCGGTACCGACCAGGACCGTACGAGGCCCAACTGGACGGCCTGGCGCGGCAGTACGGCGTCCAGGAGCCAGTCTGCGGCGACCCGGACGCGGTTGCCGGGCATCGCCGCGAGGTGGTAGGCGCGGGTGACCACTCCGGCGGGAGGGCCGGACAGCGGTACGCCGAGCGGGTTGGCGGCGGCCTTGACGCCGCCCAGGTCGACGACGAAGCCCAGGTCACGGTGGCGGTAGGGGCGGCGCTCACCGAGGCCGAGCGACGCGGCCACGTTGTGCGCGGCGGCCTTGCCGTGCCGCCAGGCGTGCTGGGCCGTCATCGGCGTGAACTTCCCCGGGTGGTCCAGATCGGGTACGGCGGCCGCGTCGCCGCACGCGAACACCTCGGGCCGGCCCGGCACCTGGAGGTACGGATCGACGATGAGGCGCCCCCGCTCCAGGGGCTGCCCGGTGCTCTCCACGAGCGGGTCGGGGCGGACGCCGACGCACCAGACGAGGGTGCGGGTCTCGACGAAGTCGCCGTCGGTGAGCAGGACGCCGTCGTGGGTCGCCTCCTTCACGGAGGTTCCCATCCGCACGTCGACACCGCGCGCACGCAGTACACCGTCGGCTGTATGCGACAGACGTTCGTCCATCTCCGGCAGTACGCGCGGCGCGACGTCCAGCAGCATCCAGCGCGGCCGCGTCCCCAGCCGCCGCGGCTGCCGGCGTGCCAGGTCGTCGGTGAGCATCTGCATGTGCGCGGCCACTTCGGTGCCGGTGTACCCCGCGCCGACCACCACGAAGGTGCACCGGGCGGTGCGGACCTTCGGATTGTCGGACCCGGCGGCGAGCTCCACCTGCCGGGTGACGTGGTCGCGCAGGTACAGCGCCTCGGGCAGTCCGCGGAAGCCGTGCGCGTGCTCGGCGACGCCGGGGATGGGCAACAGCTTGTTGACGCTGCCGACGGCCAGGACGAGGCGGTCGTACGGCAGCGTGCCGGTGCCCCCCTCGGGGTCGGTGTAGTGCACGGTGCGCCCGTCCAGGTCGACGCCGTCGGCCTCGCCGAGTACCAGGCGCACCCCGGGCAGGGTGCCGGAGAGGGAGACGGTGACCCGGCGCGGCTCCAGGATCCCGGCGGAGACCTGGGGCAGCAGCGGCAGGTACAGGAAGTAGTCGGTCGGGTTCAGCAGGGTGATGTGGGCCCGGTGCCGGGTCAGCCGGGCGAGGGTGCGGGCGGCCCGGTACCCGGCGAAGCCGGCGCCGACGATCACGATGCGGGGTCGACTCACGGTGTGCCTCCGGCGGTGCGGCTCGTCCGAGGCCTTCCGCGTCCCCCTGGGCAGGGCACCCAAACTCCGGGGCGGCGGGGCGTTTCGCCCACGACCCGGCCGGTTGCCCGGGCCGCGACCCCGGCCGACCCCGTCCGACACGGCGCCCGTGTCGCGGAGGTCCCCATGCCCGCATACGGCTATTTCCTGTCCACCGAGGAACACGGCCCCGCCGACCTCGTGGAGCAGGCCCGCATGGCGAACAGGACGGATTCCAAGCGCTGTGGATCTCGGACCACTACCACCCGTGGAACGACGCGCAGGGCCAGAGCGGCGTTCGTCTGGTCGGTCATCGGCGCGCTGTCGGAGGCGGTGTCACTGCCGATCGAGACGGCGGTGGCCTGTCCCACCGTGCGGATCCACCCGGCGGTGGTGGCGCAGGCCGCGGCGACCAGCGCGGTGATGACCGGGGGACGCTTCCGGCTCGGCGTCGGCACCGGCGAGGCCCTGAACGAGCGGCCTTCGCCGACGCCGACTTCGACCGCGTCTACGTCAACCAGATCGGCCCCGACCAGCGCGGCTTCTTCGACTTCTACCGTACGAAGGTGCTGCCGCAGCTGACCGGACGTTGACCGGATGCGAGCGCGTCCGAGCAGCATCGACCCCGTCGGCGCCCCTGGAATGCCGACGGGGTCGATGTCCTGGGGGATCAGGCCCGGTGGTGCGGGCCCTCGGGGTCGATGTTGTTCGGGCGCGGTGCCTCCGGTCCACGCATACCCGGGGCCGGACCGCCGGGTGCCGTGGACGGCATGGGCGGGTACTGCATGCCGAGGCCGCCGGGAGGTCCGGCGGGCGCGGTGCCGCCGACCACGTGACCCGCAGCCGCGGAGTGGTGCGCGTGCTTCGGACGGGCCGCGCCGCGCAGCGCGTAGGCCACGACGCCCAGGATCGCCGCGGTGATCAGCGCGGCCGCCCAGCCGGGCAGGCCGATGGACAGGGCCAGCCCCAGGGCGAGCGCGAGCGCGCCGCCGGCGTACAGCGCCACGGCCCCGGACGCGCCGTACAGCATGGCCGTGCGGCGCTGCTTGCGGGTCTGCTCGCGCAGTTCGTCGCGCACGGTCTCGCGCGCCACCTGCGCCAGCTCGTCGACCAGATGCTTGTCCAGATGCTCCAGATGATCCAAGGGGTCCATGCACCCCGGGTACCCGCACGCACGTGCGGATAACGCGGTCCGTGACGCCGCCGTACCGGCGAGTAAGGGCGGCGTGCCCCGGGTACCCGCCCCGTCCGCATCCCTCTACCAGGAGGAAGAAAAGAGGATGACCACCGAACACACCGATGTCGTGGAGCTGCTCAAGGAGCAGCATGCACGGATCCGGCACCTGTTCGACGAGGTGGTGAACACCAGGGGCGAGGAGCGGAAGCAGAACTTCCATGACCTCGTCCGCCTCCTCGCGGTGCACGAGACCGCCGAGGAGGAGGTCGTCCACCCGTTCGCCCGCACGAACATCGACGGCGGGGAGCTGGTCGTCAAGGATCGCGTCGAGGAGGAGGAGCAGGCCAAGCAGGCCCTGTCCCGCCTGGACGACATGGACCCGGACTCGCCGGAGTTCCTCGACCGGTTCGCGGTCCTGCGCCAGGACGTGCTGGCACACGCCGAGAACGAGGAGCGGTACGAGTTCGCGCACTTCGCCCGGGTCGCCGACCGCGGCAGGCTGGAGACCCTGGCCCGCGCGGTGCAGGCGGCCGAGGCGCTCGCGCCGACCCGCCCGCACCCGGGCACGGACACCGCCCTGAAGAACGCGGTGGTGGGCCCGGTCGCGGCCGTGATCGACCGGACCCGGGACGCCGTGCGCAAGGCCATCGGCTGAGCCGGTACGACGGACCGCGCGGCCGGGGAGGGGATCGCGTGAAGCGATCCCCTCCCCGGCCGCCGCCAACTAGGCTCCACGGCATGGAGATTCAGGGCGCCGCACTGCGCATCTACGTCGACGACCTCGAGACCGCGATCCCCTTCTACGAACAGCTGACCGGCGGCAGAGCGATGCGTTTCGCCCGCGGCGGCGTCCAGGTCGCCGCGGTCGGTCCCTTCCTGCTGATGAGCGGCCCCGAGTCCCAGCTGGAACTGCTGCGCAAGGTGACCGCGACGATCGCCGTGAAGGACGTCGAGGAGGCGCTCCGGGTCCTCACCGGCCTCGGCGCCCGGATCATCGCGGGCCCGGTCGCGACGCCGGTGGGACACAATCTGATCGCGATGCATCCGGACGGATCCGTGTTCGAGTACGTGGATCAGGCGGGCTGAGCGGCGAGGACCGGGCCGAGGCCGGCGTCGCGCGGTCTCGGCTACGGTGTGCGCGGTCCGTGCTCGACCATCAGGGACCTCGACGCCACGGAGGCCGGCTTCAAGCCCGCATCTCGGCGGTGATCGCCCACCGCTCGTGGTCCCGCCAGGCTCCGTCCACGTAGATCATGTTCGGCGAGAAGCCCTCCAGGCGGAAGCCGGCGCCGCGGGCGAGGGCGATGGACGCGGCGTTGCCGGGCTGCGCGTTGATCTCCAGCCGGTGCAGCCGCATCGGCCCGAACGCGTGGCCCACCACGAGGTCGAGGCCCTCGCGCATCAGTCCGCGCCCGGCCGCGTGCGCGAAGGCGCCGTAGCCCAGGGCGCCGCACTGGAAGCCGCCGCCGACGATGTTGTTGATGTTGATGAACCCGGCGATGGCCCCGCCGTCCTTCTCCACGACCATGAAGCCGGCCTTCGTGGGGTCCTCGATCAGCCGGCCCGCGTATACCGCATACGCTTCTTCGGTGGTCGGCGGGAACAGCCACGGATGGTGCAGGTCCTTGCTCTCCCGGGCACGGGCGGCGAACTCCGGGCCGTCCTCGTAGGTGAAGTGCCGTATCCCCACGCGGGGGCCTTCGGCGAGATAAAGGGACGCGGAATGGGGCATCCCGCCAGCCTACGACGCTGACGGTACCGGCGCCTCACGGGCGCCGGACGTTGCGCGCGGTCACCTCAGGGCGGGTTCGTCGAGCGTCAAGGTGCCCGCGTCCGCGTCGAGTTCGGCGGCGAGTCCGAAGGGGATCGTCAACGCGCCCTCGCAGTGGCCGAATCCGAACTCCTCGACGACGGGGATCCCGCCGAGACCGCCGAGCCGGTCGGCGAGCAGGGCGCGCACCCGGTCGTAGGCCTCACACCCTTCCCACGATCCGAGCAGCACGCCGCGCACCCCGTCGAGCCAGCCGGCGCGCAGGAGTTGGGTGAGGTAGCGGTCCAGACGGTACGTCTCCTCGCCCACGTCCTCCAGGCACAGCAGCCCGCCGCGCGCCGAGGGCCGGGCGAGGGGGGTGCCGCACTCGGCGGCGAGCAGACACAGGCAGCCGCCGAGGGTGACGCCCCGGGCCCGGCCGGGGACCAGTGCTCGGCCGCCGGAGGCGATCGTGCGGACGGTCTCCGGGGCGAAGAGGGTGGCCTTCAGGTGTTCCTGGGCGCGCGCGTTCTTGATGAAGTCGGCGCCGGCCGCCATCGGCCCGTGCAGGGTGGCGAGCCCCAGCCGGGTGGCGAAGGCCTCGTGCAGCGAGGTGATGTCGCTGAAGCCGACGAACACCTTCGGTCCGGCCGCCCGCATCGCCTCCCAGTCGAGCAGATCGGCGATCCGCTGCACGCCGTAGCCGCCCCGGGCGCACAGCACCGCGTCCACGGACGGGTCGCACCAGGCGCTGAGCAGGTCGGCGGCGCGGTCCGCGTCGGTCCCGGCCAGGTAGCCGAACTCCGGGTGCCGGCCGAGCACGTGGGGCGCGACCACCGGGTCGAGGTCCCAGCCGCGCAGCACGTCGAGGCCGGCCTGCAGCCGCTCCTCGGGCACCGGCCCGCTGGGGGCGACGACGGCCACGCGGGCGCCGGGGGCGAGGCGGGCGGGGCGGACCAGCGGCTTCATGGGAGGAGCTCCAGGGTGGGGACACCGGCCGGGTGCAGGCCGAACACCTGAGCGTACAGAGACAGCTCCGCCTCCAGCGCCCTGACCAGCGTCTCGGTCCGCCGGAAGCCGTGCCCCTCCCCCTCGAAGGCGAGGTAGGCGTGCGGCACGCCCCGTCCCTGGATCCGGGCGAGGAGGCGTTCGCACTGCGCGGGCGGGCAGATGACGTCGTCCATGCCCTGGAGCAGCAGGAACGGGGCGGTGATCCGGTCGGCGTGCTCGGCCGGCGACCGCTCGGCGTACCGTCCGGGCACCTCGGCGAGCGGCCCGACGAGGGTCTCCAGGTAACGCGACTCGAAGTCGTGGGTCTCCCCCGACGCCCAGGTCGTGAGGTCCAGGACGGGGTAGACGATCGTTGCGCAGGCGTAGACATCGGTCGTGGTGAGCGAGGCGGCGGCGGTCCAGCCGCCCGCGCTGGCGCCCCGGATCGCGAGCCGGGCGCGGTCGGCGGTGCCCTCGTCGGCGAGGGCGAGCGCCACGGCCTCGCAGTCCTCGACGTCGACCACGCCCCACTGCTCGCGCAGCCGGTCCCGGTACGCGCGGCCGTACCCGGTCGAGCCGCCGTAGTCCACCTCGGCGACGCCGATGCCGCGCGAGGTGAAGTAGGCGATGCCCAGGTCCAGCACCAGGGGCGCCCGGCTGGTGGGGCCGCCGTGCGCCCGGACGACGTACGGCGGGAGCTCGCCGCCGGGTGCGACGCAGCCGGGGTGGTGGGGCGGGTAGACGCGGGCGTACACCTCGCGGCCCTCGGGGCCGGTGAAGGTGCGAATCTGCGGCTCGGGGTAGTACCCGGGGTCGACCGGGTCGGCGTGCCGGGCGCCGATCACCCGGGCGTGACCGGTGACGGCGTCCAGCTCGACGACCTCGTACGCGCTGCGCGGGCCGGCCCCGACGGCCACCACCCGCTCCCCGTGGACGGCGAGGGTGGGCGCGAACTCGGTCCAGGGGCCGGCCGCGTCGACGACCTCGCCGGATTCCGGATCCAGTATGCCGAGTGCGCTCGCCCCGCGACCGTGGACGACGGCGATGAGTCCGCTCGTCAGCGGCGCGAACCAGCGGTGTCCGAGCTTCCACAGCGGGCCGCCGAACTCCTCCTCGCGCGGGCACAGCGGTACACCGTCGCGGTATACGTTCCACCAGCCGCTGCGGTCGCTTGCATACAGCAGACCGCCGTCCGTCGACCATTCGCACTGCGCGACGGACTCCTCCGGTCCCCCGGCCACCGTGCGTGCGGTATGCAGTCTGCCGTCGTCACTCACCTCGGCCCGCACCAGCTCCGTACCGTCCCATGGCATCCGCGGATGGTCCCACGCCAGCCAGGCGGCACTGCGCCCGTCGGGCGACAGACGCGGCCCGGTCACGAACCGGTGCCGGTCGTCGGTGAGTTCGCGGACCGCGTCCCGGCCGGAGGTGGCGGACCCGTCCAGCGGTACGGCGGCCAGGACCCGGCGCACCTCACCGGGCCGCTCCCCGGTGAACTCCTCGAGTACGCACCAGACTTCGCCCCGCTCCGGGAGCATCAGCGGTTCCGCCCAGCGCAGTCCGCCGCCCACCTCCGACACCGGGGTCAGCGGTTCCGGCACGCCGCCCGGCTCGTACCGGTACAGCCGCTGGTCGGCGAAGTGCGTGAACACCACGAGGGGCCGGCCGCCCTGGACCACCCCGGCCCACGGCTGCCCGCCGTACTCGATGACCCGGCTGCGCACGTTCCACGGCGCGGGCAGCACCGACTCCTCGGTTCCGTCCGCGCGCCGCCGCACCAGTGTGCGGCGCCCGCCCTCGGCGGGCCGGGGCTCCGTCCACCACGTCTCGTCGCCGACGAAGCCCACCCATTCGGGGTGCCCGTCGTGCGCGGCGGCGAGCGCCGCGTCGATGGGCGAGGGCCACGAACCGTACGCGAGCGTCCGCACGCCGTCCCCCATCGCCTAGGCCGACCGCAGGAAGCGGTCGAGGACGCGGACGCCGAAGCGGAGTGCCTCGACGGGTACCCGCTCGTCGACGCCGTGGAAGAGCGCCTGGTAGTCGAAGCCCTCGGGGAGCTTCAGCGGCGCGAACCCGTAGCCGGTGACGCCCAGGCGGGAGAACTGCTTGGCGTCCGTGCCGCCGGACATGCAGTACGGCACCACGTGCCCCTCGGGCGCGAACTCCTCGACGGCGGCCCGCATTTTGGCGTACGTCGGCGAGTCCACCGGCGCCTGGAGGGCGACCTCCCGGTGGTGGAACTCCCAGTCCACGTCCGGCCCGGTCAGCCGGTCGAGGGTGGTGCGGAACTCCTCCTCGCCGCCGGGCAGATACCGCCCGTCGACGTAGGCGACCGCCTCGCCCGGAATCACGTTGACCTTGTAACCCGCCTCCAGCATCGTCGGGTTGGCGCTGTTGCGGACGGTGGCCTCCACGAGCTTCGCCGCCGGGCCGAGCTTCTCCAGCAGCCGGTCCACGTCTCTCAGGTTCGCGTCGATGCCGTACAGGGCGGCGAGTTCGGTGAGGGCGGCGCGTACGGTCGGGGTGAGCCTCGGCGGCCACGCGTGCTCGCCGATCCGGGTGATCGCGGCGGCGAGCCGGGTCACCGCGTTCTCCCCGTTGACCTTGGAGCCGTGGCCGGCGCGTCCGTGCGCGGTGAGTTTCAGCCAGGCGGTGCCGCGTTCGCCGGCGGCGATGGGATACAGCTGCCGCCCGGCGCCGTCGTGGAATGTGTACGCTCCCGACTCGCTGATGCCTTCCGTGCATCCCTCGAACAGCCCGTGGTGCCGGTCGGCGAGGAACCCGGAGCCGTCCTCGGCGCTGGCCTCCTCGTCGGCGGTGAAGGCCACGACGACGTCCCGGCGGGGCCGCCCGCCCGTCCGCGCCCAGGACCGCACCACGGCGAGGATCATCGCGTCCATGTTCTTCATGTCGACGGCCCCGCGCCCCCACACGACGCCGTCCCGCACCTCGCCGGAGAAGGGGTGGACGCTCCAGTCGCGGGCCTCGGCGGGCACCACGTCCAGGTGACCGTGCACGAGCAGCGCGTCGGCGGACGGGTCGGTGCCCTCGATCCGGGCGACGACATTCGTACGCCCCGGGGTCCGCTCCAGCAGCACCGGTTCCAGCCCCGCCCCGGCGAGCTGCTCCGCGGCGTATTCGGCGGCCGGGCGTTCCCGGCAGTCGCCGCCGCCCCGGTTGGTGGTGTCGATCCGGATCAGGTCGGAGGTGAACCGCACGACCTCGTCCAGCGCCTGCTCGTCAGCCATACTGCTCCTCAACCGCGGCCGAGACGATCGTGGTGACCGCCTTGAAGGTACGGATCCCCTCATACATGGTGTCGCTGGTGTACGCCACCTTCCGCTCCCCGATCCGGTCCACGCCCGGCACGACGGTCGCGGCCGGGGCGAGGTGTTCGGCGTCGAACTCGAGTGTGACCGTGAAAGGCCCGCCGCGGACCGGATCCTGACGCACCGCCAGGCCGGCAGCTTCCTTGGCCGCGGCGCGGATGTCCGCGGCCGTCCTGGCCGGCGTACGGCAGACGGCCGCGTACCGCGACACATGGTCCTTGACGGCGACCTTGAGCGCCTCGGGCGCGTACTCGAGCGCGTCCTCGCAGGCCACGTCGTCGCCGGTGACGAGGACGACGGGCACCCCGTACTCGGCCACGACGTGCGCGTTGAGCAGGCCCTCGCTCGCCCGTACGCCGTTCAGCCACACCCCGGTGATGGAGTTGGCCAGGTAGGTGTGCGCGAGGACGCCCTCCATCCCGGCGCCCGCGTGGTAGCCGACGAACGCGATGCCGTCCACGTCGCCGTGCTGCACGCCCTCCACCATGGACAGCGACTTGTGCCGCCCGGTGAGCATCTGCACCCGGTCGTCCAATTGTTCGAGCAGCAGGTTGCGCATGGTCCAGTGGGCCTCGTTGACGAGCACCTCGTCGGCGCCGCCGTCGAAGAAGCCCAGGGCGGCGGCGTTGACGTCCGAGGTGAACATCGCGCGGCACCGCTCCCACTGCGGCGTCCCCGGCAGCACGTCGGCCGGCCAGGTGACGCCCGTGGCACCCTCCATGTCGGCACTGATGAGGATCTTCATGCGGGCCCATCCCGTCGCGGGTCGGAGGCTTGTCGTCCGGCTGGTGAGAGCAGTGTGCGACAGCATGCCGCGGTGACGGGGATCTTCATGCCGTGTCACGTCACGCGCCGGCTTCGCCGATGAGCTGAACCATGGTGGAGGCAGCGATCCGGACATGCACCGTCCTGTCTGCACCCCGGTCGGGTTTGGGAGGCAACACAGACGTCCACCGGGAGCAGTGCGGCTCACGCTGCCGGGACAGCGGATAAAGAGTACATTGCAGACCTGATCCGCAGTCTGGACGCCGCTGGTCCCATGCCTCCGCTTGAGCACGTCACGCTTGATACGCCGTCGTGCCCCGACTGGTGCCGATGGAGCGTACACCAACTTCTGGCAGACATTCCGCGGACAAGTGGCGCTGGTGTTGCTGAATTCAGCACACCGAGCATGAAAAAAGGTCGGTTGTGCTTTGACGATCTCCTCAAGTGAGAGCAGGAACTTGACGGATGCTCACCCGGCTCTGCCCCTCCCGTGACAGCCCGCAGACTGTGACAGCCCGCAACCTGTGACGCCACGCGGTGCGCGATCCCCGGGCCACGACCGCGCACGCCGCGCGGCTCCGGTGCTCAGCCGGCCGCGCCGCGGCCCGCGAGGACGAACCAGCGTGCGGGGAGGTCGATCCGGGTGCCGTCCGCCATGTACTCGGTCTGCGCCAGGGCCGTCTCGCCGCTGGTGAGGATCTCCAGCCCGGCCTCGCGCAGCAGCACGGGGATCTCCTCATCGGCCGCGTCGGCGGGCTTGAGCCCGTGCTGGAACACCCGGCGCAGCTTGGGCGGCGGACCGTTCGGGTCGGCCGCGGCGCGGCCCAGTACCTGCCGGGAACCGGAGGTGAGTTCCACGACGAACGCCCGTCCCCGGGAGCCGATGATCTCGGCGACCGCGTCGGCGACAAGGGGGCGTGCTGCCGGCTCGCTCTGATGGATGACGGCGCGCATGTACACGTTGCTGTCACCGAGCCGGGTGTGCAGGGCGCGCACGGCCTCGGTGTCGGTGAGGTCGAGCTGCTGGAACTCGACGGCGTCGCCGTGCGCGGCGCGGCGGGCGTGCTCGATGGCGGCGTGCGAGAGGTCGACGCCGACGGCGCGCGCGAACCGGGTGGCGAGATAGCGGGTCTGGGTGCCGTTGCCGCAGCCGAGGTCGACGATGGGGCGCGCGGTGTCCGCGTACGGCAGGAGGAGTTCGCTGTGGGGTGCGGCGGTCAGCGACGGATCGGCGTCCCAGATGGCCTCGCCCCGTGCGTCCGACGTCTCCCGCCAGTAACTCTCCCAGTTGTCGCGGTAGTTCTCCGAGACCTTCATGCGGGCTCCCCAGGATCGGTTCCGTGATCGGAGTATCGCGGTCACCGGGAGCCCGGCAAGGGGCGGGTGCCCACCTTTCACGAGATGTTCGAGCCCGCGCACACCCGGGGTGCACGCGGGCGGAACGTGCGCCGCCGGCGGAGCCTCAGCCTCGGTGCCGACGCGGTGTCAGGGGCTGCTCGAACCACACCGTCTTGCGGTGTCCGGCGGCGTTGGCACCCCATTCGCGGGCCAGTCGGCTGACCACCCGCAGACCGCGCCCCGACTCGTCGTACGTGCCCGTGCTGAGCAGGGCGGGCAGGGCCGGTTCGTCATCGGTGACCTCGCACAGCAGCGCATCGGTGCGGACCAGCCGCAACCCGATCCGGTGGCCGTCGCCGTGCCGTACGGCGTTGGTGACGACCTCGCTGACCAGCAGCTCCGCTGTGTCGACGGCGTCGGTGAGGCCCCACTGAAGTAGCTGGGCGTGCACGAGGCCGCGGGCGCGGGCCACTTCGCGTGCTTCGCGGGCGAGTTGCCATTCGGCGACGTGGTCGGCGGGGATGCCGTTGAGCCGGGCCATCAGCAGGGCGACGTCGTCCTTGCGTCCGCCGCGGGTGTTGAGGGCCCGGATGATGGTGTCGCAGGCGTCGTCCATGGAGGCCGCGGGGTGGGCGGCGGACTCGCAGAGCGCGGCGAGGCCCTCGCCGATGTCGGCTCCGCGCACCTCGACCAGACCGTCCGTGCACAGCACCAGCCGGTCGCCGGGCAGGACCCGGACGACGGCGGCCTCGAAGGGGACGCCGCCCACGCCGATGGGGGCGCCGGTCGGCAGGTCGAGCAGTTCACTGCGGCCGTCCTCGGCGCGCACCAGGACGGGCGGGATGTGGCCGGCGTTGGACAGCTGCAGTTCGCCGCGGATCGGGTCGTAGACGGCGTACAGGCAGGTGGCGAGGTAGTTCTCGCCGAGCCGGCGGGCCAGGTCGTCGAGGTTGCGCAGCAGTTGGGCGGGCGGGGTCTCCATGGCGGCCATGGTCTGTACGGCCGTACGCAATTGGCCCATCATCGCGGCGGAGTTGAGGCCGTGGCCCATCACGTCGCCGACGACGAGGGCGGTGCGCGAGCCGGGCAGCTTGATGGTGTCGAACCAGTCGCCGCCTATCCGGCCGAGCCGGGTGCCGGGCAGATAGCGGGTGGCGACGTCGCAGCCGGCCATGCGCGGGGCGACCTGCGGCAGCATGCTGTCCTGGAGGGTGTCGGCGACGTTCTCCTGGTACGTGTACATGCGGGCGTTGTCGAGTACGAGGCCGGCGCGGGCGGCGAGTTCGGCGCCGGTGGTGCGGTCCATGTCGTCGAACGGCTGGCGGTCCGGGCGGCGCATCAGCACCATGAAGCCGAGGACGACGTTGCGCGCCTTGAGCGGGACGATCAGCAGGGAGCGGCCGTTGATGAGCGGCCTGAGGTCACGCTTCTCGAACTCGCCGGAGATACGCTCGCCCAGCTCCTCACTGATCCGCGGGATGAGAACCGGCTCGCCCGTGGCCATGCACTTGAAGAACGGGGTGTGTTCGGGGAAGGCGAAGGCCTCGCCGACCGGCACGGTGTCGTCCCAGCGGCCCGGTTCGTCGTTGTGCTCGACCCAGACGCGGTGCATCACCGTACTCGCGTCCGGAGGGCCGTCCGGGAAGCCCTCTCCCGCGAGGACCGCGGCGCGCAGGTGGGTGCCCGCGAAGTCCGCGAACCGGGGTACGGCGGCGCTGGTGACCTCGCGGATGGTCTCGTCCAGGTCCAGTGAGGAGCCGATGCGCGAGCTGACCTCGTTGAGGAACTCCAGCCGCTCGCGGACGGCCGCGTACTCCAGGTCCTGCTCGGCGCCGACGGGGACGAAGGCCACCGTCCGCTCCCGCGGGGCGACGTCGACGGGGCGGCGTCCCGCGCGGCGCGGCACCCCCCAGTCGGGCGTCACCGGCACCCGGTCGTACTGGCTGAACTCCAGGACCGGATAGCCGAGTTCGAGGATCTGGGAGACGATGCGGCCGCTGAGGCCGGGGCCCATGTTGGGCAGGATCTCGGGCAGCCGCCGGGCGAGTTCGCCGGAGGCGGGGAGTTCGGTGTGGCGGGCGAATCCGGGTGAGATGCGCTCGGCGGTCTCCTCGGCGTGGCCGCGTTCGAGGTGCAGCCGGGTGGCGTCGGCGGCGAGCACCAGGAGCCGGGCGGGTCCCGGGCCGACGAGCGGGTAGGCCCACCACAGGACGTCGAGGCGCTCGCCGCCGGATCCGGAATCGGGCTCCGTCTGCTCGGGCGGTTCCGCCTGCTGTCCGGAGATCCGGGCCCGGCCCGCCGTCGGGTAGGCGGTACGGCCGCCGAGCGAGGCCTCGAGGTCGGGGCCGAGCCCCTCGTAGGCCTCGTAGGGTCCGTAGGCGTCCAGCAGCGGTTCGGTGTCGAGGCTGTCGGGCAGGGCGCCGGAGACCGGCAGCAGATCGGCGGCGGCGTGCCCCACGGCGTCCTCCCGCGCGACGCCGAACAGCCGCCGCGCGCCCGTGCTCCAGTGCGACACCAGGCCGTCGCGGTCGACGACGACCACGGCGAGCGGAATCCGGCCGGCCCCGGCATTCCACGGCGCGGCGTCGTCCCCGGGCTCTACGCCCACTTCCGTGCCACGGTCCATGGCCCCGCCCCTTTCTCCCCCTCGAATGCGCGGGCTCCCTGTCGGCACCGCACGATCCACGTCATGATCTGCGCCGCCTACTCCACGGTACGGGTGTGTCACGTCGCGTGTGCGGCAACCGGTGAATTCCCGTGTCCCGACGCTCCGGCGCACGCCAAGGGCTAGTCTGCGTGCCCCAGTTGCAGATCCCGTTCCGTCCTGCCGCCCCCCGCCACCTGGAGCACGGTGGCCACGGGCGGGTATCCGGCGGCGATGACGGTGTACTCGCCGGAGGAGAGGTCGACGAACCGGAACGTGCCGTCCGTGCCGGTGGTGAGGGTGTCGACGACGTTGCCGGCCGCGTCGAGCAGGGTGACGCGGGCGTCCTCGACGGGCCGTCCGCCGCCGGCTCTGACGGTGCCGCGCAGCACGGCGCCGCCCGCGAGTTCGACGTCCTGGCGGGTCTCCCGGGAGGCCTGGACGGTGACAGGGAGCGCGGCGGGGCGGAAGGCGGGCGCGCTGGCGGCGAGCGTGTACTCGCCGGCCACGAGCTCGGTGATGACGTAGCCGCCCTCGCGGCCGGTGCGGGTGCTGGCGACGACCTCGCCGTGGACGTCGGTGAGGGTGACGGTGGCGTCCCGCACGGGGGTATGGAGACCGCCGCGAGCAGCAGCGCGCCGAGCAGGTCGAAGCGGCCCCGGGAGGGCGGCTTGGGGAGCTTCAGCACGGCGGTGACGACGGCCAGGCTGAGCAGGCCGAAGGGCACGTCGACGTAGAAGCACCACCGCCAGGAGAGGTGGTCGGTGAAGTAGCCGCCGAGGAGGGGCCCTGCGACGGAGGCGAGGCCGAAGGCGGCACCGGTCAGTCCGAGGAAGCGGCCGCGCCGGCGGGGCGGCACGATGTCGGCGATGATCGTCTGCACGCCGGTCATGAGCCCGCCCGCGCCGACGCCCTGCACCGCGCGGAAGGCGATCAGCTGGTCCATGCTTCGCGCCCGCCCGGCGAGCGCGGAGCCGACGACGAAGACGAGGATCGCGAACTGGAAGACGCCCTTGCGGCCGACGAGGTCGCCGAGCTTGCCGTAGACGGGCAGGGCCACGGTGGAGGTGAGCAGGTAGGCGGTGATCACCCAGGACATGCGGTCCAGACCGTGCAGCTCACCGACGATATTCGGCAGCGCGGTGGCGACGATCATCTGCTCCAGGGCGGCGAGGAGCAGGGCGAGCAGCAGCCCGGCGAAGACCGGCCGCACCCGGCGCGGGCTCGGTCCGGCGGCCGGTGCGGGCGGCGGGACGGGCGCCTGCCCGGGTGCCACGGCCGGCTCGTTCCGCACCAGAGTCGTCCCACCCACGTACCGCTCCCTCGTCGCTTTGCCCGAGAATTCCTGCGAAAACGCTTAATGCGACAACTACGGGCAAGCGTGACGAGTTACGGCACTGCGCCGGGGCGCGTGGAGATCCACTCGAACCGGTGAGGGGTGTCAACACCCCCTGAACGCGCTGCTCTTCGGGCTACTCCTCGACCTCGGCGGCGAGCTTGGCGAGGACGGCGTCGTAGATCCGGGCGAGGCCCTTGGGGGCGAAGGTCCTCTCGAAGAAGCCGCCGATGCCGCCGGCGCCCTTCCAGGTGGTGGTGACGACGACCCGGGACTTCCCCTCGCCGGCCGGGGTGACGCGCCAGGTGGTGACCATGGAGGAGTTGCGGTCCTTCTCGACGAGCTCGCCGTCGGTGGGCTCACTGACCTCCAGGAGGCAGTCGCGGACGCGCTTGCTGGTGGCCTGGAGCTTCCAGTGGACGAGGGTGCCCTCGCCGTCGCCGCCCTCGCGCACCTCATACTCGCTGAAGTGTTCGGGCAGCAGCTTCGCGCGCGTGCCGGTGTAGTCGGCGAGGGCGTCGAACACCTTCTCCGCGTCCGCCGCGACGACCCGCTCCGTAGTGGCCTCGACCTGCGCCATTGCATTCCTCCAGGACCTGCTGTGCTCGGGGTTTCTCAGGGTGGGAGGCAAGCCAACCACCCCGGTCCCCGGCCGCCCAAATCGGGGTGCCCCACGCCTGTCCGATGCGGTCGGAAACCGGCCTTGCGCGATCATGCGAACGTATGTTCTATTCTGTGCTCAGCGCTACCGAGGAGGCCTGATGCGCTGGGAGAACCTCACAGCCGGGTCCGAGCACGGCCGGGCCGACACCGCGCTGTTCGACGCGGACGCGGTCACGACGCGCACGTTCGACACACCCGAATTCCGCGGGATCACCTTCCACGAGGTGCGGGCCCGCTCGATCCTCAACCGGGTGCCGGGCGCCTCGCGCGTGCCGTTCGAGTGGACGGTCAACCCGTACCGGGGTTGCACGCACGCGTGCGTGTACTGCTTCGCGCGCAGGACGCACAGCTACCTGGACCTCGACACGGGCATCGGCTTCGACACCCAGATCGTGGTCAAGGTGAACGCGCCAGAACTGCTGCGCCGCCGGCTGGCCTCGCCCCGCTGGCAGGGGGAGCACATCGCGATGGGCACGAACGTCGACTGCTACCAGCGCGCCGAGGGCCGCTACCGCCTGATGCCGGGCATCATCTCCGCCCTCACCGACCACGCGAACCCCTTCTCGATCCTGACCAAGGGCACGCTGATCCTGCGCGACCTCGAGCTGCTCAAGCAGGCCGCGCGGGTCACGGACGTCGGCATCTCGGTCTCCGTCGGCTTCACCGATCAGGACCTGTGGCGCACCGTTGAGCCGGGCACGCCCGCCCCCGAGCGCCGGCTGGAGGTCGTACGGACCCTCGGCGAGCACGGCATCGGCTGCGGGGTGCTGATGGCGCCGGTGATCCCGTTCCTCGGCGACCACCCGGACCGGCTACGGGCCACCGTACGAGCCATCGCGGCCGCCGGGGCGACGTCCGTCACCCCGCTGGTGCTGCATCTGCGGCCCGGGGCCCGCGAGTGGTTCATGGCCTGGCTGGCCGCCCACCACCCGCATCTGGTGCGCCGTTACGAGCGGCTGTACGCGGAGGGCGCCTACGCGCCGAAGTGGTACCAGCGCCGGATCACCCGTCAGGTGCACGAGCTGGCGCGGGAGTACGGCATCGGCCCCACGCGCGCGGGCACGCACCGGCGGATCCGCCCGCCGGAACCGGCCGAACCCCACGCCTCCGGGCCGGACATGCCGGAACCGGTCCAGCTCACGCTGATCTGAGCGCGTTCGAGGGCATCCCACGGCCCAATCGGGTCAAGTATCGGCACAACACGTTCTTACAGGTCCGCTTTCCGGGACGATGCGGCGAGGACCGTGACCCTCGCGGTCCGCCCCCCGCCGTTCCGGGAGGACCCGTGAGAACACGCGCAGCCGTGCTGTGCGGCGCCGCCCTCATCGTGGCCGGGTCGGTCACGGCCGTCCCCGCCGACGCGAGCGGCCCGCGGCCCGCGCCCGCCGCCGCCCAGGCCTCCGGGCTCACCTGGAAGAAGTGCGGCACCACCGACTATCCGACGCTGCAGTGCGCGTCCCTGAAGGTGCCGCTCGACCACGCGAGGCCCTCCGGCCGGCAGATCACGCTGGCCCTCTCCCGGGTCCGGCACACCGCCCGGACCTACCAGGGCCCGCTGCTGGTCAACCCCGGCGGCCCCGGCGGCAGCGGCCTGACGCTGGCCGGCTTCGTCGCGTCCGCGCTGCCCAAGGCGGTGGCCGCCCAGTACGACGTGATCGGCTTCGACCCGCGCGGCGTCGGCAAGAGCACCCCGGCGCTGGACTGCGAGCCCGGCTACTTCGACCCCGTGCGCCCCGACACCGTCCCCGCCACGCCCGCGCGGGAGAAGGCCGGCGTCACGCGCGCGAAGGCCTTCGCCGCCGCCTGCGGCAGGAAGTACGCGAACGTGCTGCCGTACATCGACACCGTCAGCGCCGCCCGGGACGTGGACGCCGTCCGGCGGGCCCTCGGCGCCGGGAAGGTCAGCTACTTCGGCTACTCGTACGGCACCTACCTCGGCGCCGTCTACGCCAAGCTCTACCCCGAGCGGGTGCGCCGCCTGGTCCTGGACTCCGTCGTCGACCCGACCGGCGTCTGGTACGACGACAACATCCGCCAGGACTACGCCTTCAACGACCGCCACCGCGCCCTGATGGCCTGGATCGCCAAGTACGACTCGACGTACAGGCTCGGCACCGACCCGGAGAAGGTCGAGGCCAGGTGGTACGCGATGCGGGCGGCACTCGCGAAGAAGCCCGCGGGCGGCAAGGTCGGCGCCTCCGAGCTGGAGGACACCTTCATCCCCGGCGGCTACTACAACGGCTACTGGCCCTACCTCGCCGAGGCGTTCACGGCCTACGTGAACGACAAAAACCCCGCTCCCCTGGTCGAGGCGTACGAGGACTTCGCCGCCGTGGACGGCTCGGGCGACAACGGCTTCAGTGTCTACGCCTCGGTGCAGTGCCGTGACGCCTCCTGGCCGCGCGACTTCGAGCAGTGGCACAAGGACACCCGGGAGGTGTACGACCGGGCACCCTTCATGGCGTGGAACAACGCCTGGTACAACGCGCCGTGCGCCTTCTGGCCGACCAGCTCCCTGCCCCGGGTGAACATCGCCAACGGCAAGCTGCCGCCGGCCCTGCTGTTCCAGGCGACGAACGACGCGGCCACCCCCTACCAGGGCGGGGTGACGGTCCATCACCTGCTCGCCGGCTCCAGCCTGGTTCTCGAGCGGGGCGGCGGCAACCACGGCATCACACTGAGCGGCAACACCTGCCTGGACACGTACCTGGCCACCTATCTGACCAATGGCGAGGTCCCGCGCGCCGGCGGCGAGGCCGACGCGGTGTGCCAGGCCCTGCCCGACCCCGGACCGCTCGCCGCCGATACGTCGTCCACCTCGTCCCGCGGCGCGGGCCTGCACGGGCTGCTGCGCTTCCGGGGCTGAGCAGGGCGGGCCGGCGGCCCGTCGGGGGCGTTGTCGGACCCATGGTCCACCACGGACGCATGAGTGAGCCGACCAGGATCGCCGCCCCCGACGGGGTCGCCCCCGCCGCCCAGTTCGTCGCCGCCTCCGGCCGGCTCGCCGTCGACGAGGACGGCGAGACCGTCGGCGCGGGCGACCCGGCGGCGCAGGCCCGTCAGGTCTTCGGGAACCTGAGGCGCTGCCCGGCCCCCGCCGGGGCGACGTTCGAGGACGTCGGCCAACTCACCCACTTCGTCACGGACATGGCGCACGTGCCCGCGATCCGTGCGGCCCGCGCCGCGCACATACCCGACGACCGGCTGCCGGCGGCCTCGGCGGTGCAGGTGGCCGCGCTGGTCGCTCCGGAGTTCCTGATGGAGGTCGAGGCGTTCGCCGTGGTGCCCGGATAATCCCGGGCACCATGCCCGGGCGCTGCCTAAGGTGCCGTCATGGACCACCGGCCCCCTCCCGTCCGCCCGATGACCCTCGCCGACTGCGACCGCGTCTCCGAGATACGCGTCCGCGGCTGGCAGAGCGCCTACCAGGGACTCATGCCGCAGTCGTACCTCGACGCGCTCAGCGTGACGCAGGACGCCGAGCGGCGGCGCGCCCGCTTCTCTGCCCACGCCAGGGACGGTGTGGTGAACCTGGTCGCCGAGCGGGACGGTGAGATCGTCGGCTGGGCGGCGCACGGCCCCCACCGTGCGGGCGGAACACGCACCGGGGACTGCGAGCTGTACGCGGTCTACGTGGACTCCGCGCATCACGGGAGCGGGGCGGGAAGAGCGTTGCTGGAGAAGTCGGTGCGGCAGTGCGCCCCCGCCCACGCGCGCATGTTCCTGTGGGTGCTGAAGGAGAACGCGCCCGCCCGGCGTTTCTACGAGCGGGCGGGCTTCCGCGCGGACGGGGCCGAGGAGCCCTTCGAGGTGGACGGGGTGGCCGTGCCCGAGGTGCGGTACGTGAAGGAGCTGACCCGCTGACGGGTCAGCGCTGCGCCGGGATCCGCGCCAGCGCGTGCACCGCCGCCTCGGCCAGCGCCGGGTGGGCGAGGGCCTCGTTCAGTACGCGCCGGGCGCGGGCGTCCCCCAGTGCGCCCAGGCCCTCCACGCAGGCGAGGGCGACCCGGCGGTAGGGGTCGTGCGGGCGCAGCCGCCGTTCCAGGGTGGTGATCAGCGCGGGCACGGACTCGGGGGCGCGCAGTTCGACCAGGAGCCGCACGGGGTGCAGGGCGTAGGCGACGCGCAGTTCGTTCGTGGCGAGGGCGGCGGCCGCGCGGGCGGTGCGGGGGTCCCGCAGGCGGGCCAGGGCGTACGCGGCGGATGCGCAGCGCGGCGGGTCGCGGTGGTTGAGCAGCAGGACGAGGGATTCGAAGGCGCGCCGGTCGCCCGCCACCCCCAGCCGGAACGCGGCCAGTTCCCTCGCCCACAGCGGCTGCCCGGCCGCGGTGAGCACCTCCGCGAGTTCGTCGAGGTCGCCGGTCACCGCGAGGCGCTCGTACGCCGCCGAGCCGCCGGACTCCTGCCGTAGACGCTCCGTGAGCGATCGCAACTCTTCGTCCACGAAGCCCAGCGTAGGGGCGTGGCGGGCCGAAGGGGACCTACATCACAAACTCCGGGGCTGGCGTGCTCGTTACCCGCCGGTTAAGCTCAGACGAGCGAGTTACCCACTCGCACATCCACTTGCGACGGTTTGGTGACGCGGCCGTCGTGAGCGCTGGTCGGTTCGGTACGTCGTGTACCGCAGTACGACTCGGCTTCGGGACAGAGCCGGTCGGTCTTTGCCGTTCCCCGGGCGTGTGCGCCCGATGCGACGGCACCGGGCGTGTGCGCTTGCAGCCCGGCGAACACCCGCACTCAGCACTCCTGCACGCCCCGGTGTGCGCCCCTCGGCGCACCCGGCGCGCTCTCGTCGTCACCCTCATTCCTGGAGTCCGCGATGGCCACTCCCCTGTCCGACACCCCTCTGTCCCCGCTCAAGACCATTGCCGTCGTCGGCCTCGGCACCATGGGCACCGGCATCGCCGAGGTCCTCGCCAAGGCCGGCCGCGAGGTGATCGGCATCGACATCAGCGAGGCCCAGGCCGCGAGGTCCGTCGCCGCGCTGGAATCCTCCACCGCTCGTGCCGTGGCCCGCGAGAAGCTCACCGAGCAGGAGCGAGCGGACCTCCTGGCCCGGGTCCGCACCTCCACCGACCTCGGGGCCGCCGCCGACGCCGACCTGGTCATCGAGGTCGCCCCGGAGTCGTACGAGATCAAGCATCAGATCTTCCGCGAACTCGACGGCATCGTGCGTCCGGAGACGATCCTCGCGACCGGCACCAACGCCCTGTCGGTCACCCGCCTCGCCGCCGACTCCGCCCGCCCCGAGCGGGTGCTGGGCCTGCACTTCTTCAACCCGGCCCCCGCGATGCGGCTCGTCGAGGTCGTCTCCTCCGTGCTGACCGCGCCCCAGGCCGTCGCCGCGGTCACCGACCTCGCCGTCGAGCTCGGCAAGGAGCCGGTCGCGGTCGGCGATCGCCCCGGGTTCGTCGCGGACGGCCTGCTGTTCGGCTACCTCAACCAGGCCGCCGCGATGTACGAGGCGAAGTACGCCTCCCGCGAGGACATCGACGCCGCGATGCGGCTCGGCTGCGGCCTGCCGATGGGCCCCCTCGCCCTGCTGGACCTGATCGGCATCGACACCGCGCGGACGGTCCTCGACGCCATGTACTCCGAGTCCGGCGACCGGCTGCACGCCCCCGCGCCGATCCTGAAGCAGCTCAGCGAGGCGGGCCTGACCGGCCGCAAGTCGGGCCGCGGCTTCTACACGTACGAGGCCCCCGGCAGCGCCACCGTCGTGCCGGACGCCCTGACGCCCGGCACGGGCGGCCCCGGGACCTCCGGCCGCCCGGTCCGCTCGGTCGGTGTCGCCGGGTCCGGCACCATGGCCTCCGGCATCGCCGAGGTCTTCGCCAAGGCCGGGTACGACGTCGTCCTGGCCGCCCGAAGCGAGGAGAAGGCGCAGGCCGCCAAGGCCCGCATCGGCAAGTCGCTGGCGCGCTCGGTCGACAAGGGCCGGCTGACCGCCGAGGCCGCCGCGCAGACCCTGGACCGGATCACCCCGGCTGGCTCCTACGACGCCTTCGCCGACGTCGACCTGGCCGTCGAGGCGGTCGCCGAGGACCTGGAGGTGAAGCGGCAGCTGTTCACGACGCTGGACAAGGTGTGCAAGCCGGGCGCGGTCCTGGCGACCACGACCTCCTCGCTGCCGGTCGTCGCCTGCGCCCGCGCCACCTCACGTCCGCAGGACGTGATCGGCATGCACTTCTTCAACCCCGCGCCGGCGATGAAGCTGGTCGAGGTCGTCCGTACGGTGCTGACCGCGGACGACGTCCACGCGACGGTCCGCGAGGTCTGCGCGCGGATCAAGAAGCACGCGGTCGACTGCGGGGACCGGGCCGGCTTCATCGTGAACGCGCTGCTGTTCCCGTACCTCAACAACGCGGTCAAGATGGTCCAGGAGCACTACGCGTCCCTGGACGACATCGACGCGGCGATGAAGCTGGGCGGCGGCTACCCGATGGGCCCCTTCGAGCTCCTGGACGTGGTCGGGCTCGACGTCTCCCTGGCGATCGAGAAGGTGCTGCACCGCGAGTTCCGCGACCCGGGGCTGGCTCCGGCGCCGCTCCTGGAGCACCTGGTGGCCGCGGGCTGCCTCGGCCGCAAGACCGGCCGCGGCTTCCGCGAATATGCCCGCCGCTGAGCGTCCCGCGGAGTGGGGCGGACTGCTCGACCCGGCCGGAGGACCCCCGCCCTTCCAGGGCGGGGGAAACCCCGGACCTGCGCATCGAGCTGCGCGCATGCAGTACGTTCGGGGCATGTCCCAGCCCGCCAAGTCCTCCCGTACACCAGCTGCGCCCGACGCGTCGGAAAGTGCCGCAGGCGGCCGTGCCGCCGCCCAGCGCCTCAAGATGCGCCGGGAACTGGCGGCAGCCGCGATGGAGTTGTTCGCGACCAAGGGGTACGAGGCGACCACCGTCGACGAGATCGCGGCCGCGGCCGGGGTCGCGCGCCGCACCTTCTTCCGCCACTTCCGTTCCAAGGAAGAGGCGATCTTCCCCGACCACGACGACACACTGATCCGCGCCGAGGCGGTCCTCAACGCCGCCCCCGCGCACGAGCATCCGCTCGACACCGTGTGCCGCGGCATCAAGGAAGTCATGAAGATGTACGCGGGCCGGCCGGAGATTTCCGTCGCCCGCTACAAACTGACCCGCGAGGTGCCCACCCTGCGCGAGGCGGAGATCGCGTCGGTGGCCCGCTACGAGCGCCTGTTCACCCGCTACCTCCTCGGCCACTTCGACGAGCACGCCCACGACGACGACGCCAACGACGACCCGCTGCTCGCCGAGGTCGCCGCGTCCGCCGTGGTCACCGCCCACAACCACGTCCTGCGCCGCTGGCTCAGGGCCGGGGGGCAGGGCGACGTCGAGGCGCAGCTCGACCACGCGTTCGCGATCGTGCGGAAGACCTTCGGCACCGGCATCGGCGCCGGGCGCGCCACCGCCCCGAAGCCGGTGGCGGCCCCCGCCACGGTCTCCGCGCACGGTGAGGTGCTGGTGACGGTCGCCCGCACCGACGCCCCGCTGGACGAGGTGATGCGGACCATCGAGGAGGCCCTCAAGGACCGCTGAGCGCGCCTACGGCGCCCCTCGCCGATGTGACGACGGCCACCCCACGGGGTGGCCGTTTTGGCATGTCAGGGCACCTTTTCTCGCGGATTTCAGAGCCCGTTCGATCGATCATCGCTCACTTGTTACGTAAAGATTTCACCTGAGAGAAAGTCATGGCACTCAGTGCCTTGCGAGGTGACACGCCGTGTCATACGTTGAAGGTGTCCGGGCGGCCGGCGCGCAGAGACCATTCGTGCGTCGGCTGTCCCCGCAAGCCGACGGCCTGCGCGCCCGGACGCCTGCGTCACAGGCAACCTCCCGCGCCACAAAGCGCTGCCGAAGTACCACCGCCGAACCGACGGCAACCCTCAACCCTCAGCAGCACCGACGAATCCCCAGCGCCCCTCCCTCAGGGCGCTCACCGCCGGAGGCAATACCGTGACCGTGAAGGACATCCTCGACGCGATCCAGTCGAAGGACGCCACGTCCGCCGACTTCGCCGCCCTGCCGCTCCCCGAGTCGTACCGCGCGATCACCGTGCACAAGGACGAGACGGAGATGTTCGCGGGCCTCGCGACCCGCGACAAGGACCCGCGCAAGTCGATCCACCTCGACGAGGTGCCGCTGCCCGAGCTCGGCCCGGGCGAGGCCCTGGTGGCCGTCATGGCCTCCTCCGTCAACTACAACTCGGTGTGGACCTCGATCTTCGAGCCGCTGTCCACGTTCGGCTTCCTGGAGCGCTACGGCAGGCTCAGCGAGCTCACCAAGCGCCACGACCTGCCGTACCACATCATCGGCTCCGACCTCGCGGGCGTCGTCCTGCGCACCGGGCCCGGCGTCAACGCCTGGAAGCCCGGTGACGAGGTCGTCGCGCACTGCCTGAGCGTGGAGCTGGAGTCGAGCGACGGCCACAACGACACCATGCTCGACCCCGAGCAGCGCATCTGGGGCTTCGAGACCAACTTCGGCGGCCTGGCGGAGATCGCACTCGTCAAGTCGAACCAGCTGATGCCCAAGCCGGACCACCTGAGCTGGGAGGAGGCCGCCGCCCCCGGCCTGGTCAACTCCACCGCGTACCGGCAGCTGGTCTCCCGCAACGGCGCCGGCATGAAGCAGGGCGACAACGTGCTCATCTGGGGCGCGAGCGGCGGTCTCGGCTCGTACGCGACCCAGTTCGCGCTGGCCGGCGGTGCCAACCCCATCTGTGTCGTCTCCAGCCCGCAGAAGGCGGAGATCTGCCGCTCGATGGGCGCCGAGGCGATCATCGACCGCAACGCCGAGGGCTACAAGTTCTGGAAGGACGAGAACACCCAGGACCCCAAGGAGTGGAAGCGCTTCGGCAAGCGCATCCGCGAGCTGACCGGCGGCGAGGACATCGACATCGTCTTCGAGCACCCCGGCCGCGAGACCTTCGGCGCCTCCGTCTACGTCACCCGCAAGGGCGGCACCATCACCACCTGCGCCTCGACCTCGGGCTACATGCACGAGTACGACAACCGCTACCTGTGGATGTCCCTGAAGCGGATCATCGGCTCCCACTTCGCGAACTACCGCGAGGCCTGGGAGGCCAACCGGCTCATCGCCAAGGGCAAGATCCACCCGACGCTGTCGAAGGTGTACTCCCTGGAGGAGACCGGCCAGGCCGCCTACGACGTGCACCGCAACCTCCACCAGGGCAAGGTCGGCGTCCTGTGCATGGCGCCCGAGGAGGGCCTGGGCGTGCGCGACGAGGAGAAGCGCGCCAAGCACATCGACGCCATCAACCGCTTCCGGAACATCTGAGAGGCGTCACATGAGTGAGCGTCAGAAGGACCGGCCGTGGCTGATGCGGACCTACGCCGGTCACTCCACGGCCGAGGCGTCGAACGAGCTGTACCGGCGCAACCTCGCCAAGGGCCAGACCGGCCTGTCGGTCGCGTTCGACCTGCCGACGCAGACCGGCTACGACTCCGACCACATCCTCGCCCGCGGCGAGGTCGGCCGGGTCGGCGTGCCGGTCGCGCACCTCGGTGACATGCGCCGGCTGTTCCAGGACATCCCCCTGGAGCAGATGAACACCTCGATGACGATCAACGCCACGGCCATGTGGCTGCTGGCGCTCTACCAGGTCGTCGCGGAGGAGCAGGGTGCGGACATCACCAAGCTCCAGGGCACGACCCAGAACGACATCGTCAAGGAGTACCTGTCCCGGGGCACGCACGTGTTCCCGCCGGGGCCGTCGCTCCGCCTGACGACGGACATGATCGCGTACACGGTCTCCCACATGCCGAAGTGGAACCCGATCAACATCTGCAGCTACCACCTGCAGGAGGCGGGCGCCACGCCGGTCCAGGAGATCGCGTACGCGATGTCCACGGCGACAGCCGTCCTGGACGCCGTCCGCGACAGCGGGCAGGTGCCGCAGGAGCGCATGGGAGACGTCGTCGGCCGTATCTCCTTCTTCGTGAACGCGGGCGTCCGCTTCGTCGAGGAGATGTGCAAGATGCGGGCGTTCGGGCGGATCTGGGACAGGATCACGCGCGAGCGCTACGGCATCGAGAACCCCAAGCACCGGCGCTTCCGCTACGGCGTCCAGGTCAACTCCCTCGGTCTGACCGAGGCGCAGCCGGAGAACAACGTCCAGCGGATCGTGCTCGAGATGCTGGCCGTGACCCTCTCCAAGGACGCACGCGCGCGTGCCGTGCAGCTGCCCGCCTGGAACGAGGCCCTCGGTCTGCCCCGGCCGTGGGACCAGCAGTGGTCGCTGCGCATCCAGCAGGTGCTCGCCCACGAGAGCGACCTTCTGGAGTACGACGACATCTTCGAGGGCTCGAAGGTCATCGAGGCGAAGGTGAGCGAGCTCGTCGAGGAGTCCCTCGCCGAGATCGAGCGGATCCAGGAGATGGGCGGCGCGATGGCCGCCGTCGAGTCCGGCTACCTCAAGTCGCAGCTGGTCGCCTCGCACGCCGAGCGCCGGGCCCGGATCGAGTCCGGGCAGGAGAAGATCGTCGGCGTCAACATCTTCGAGACGACCGAGCCGAACCCGCTGACGGCGGACCTGGACACCGCGATCCAGACGGTCGACCCGGCGGTCGAGGCCCGCGTGATCGAGTCCCTCCAGCGCTGGCGCGACACGCGATACCAGCCGCCCTTCAACCACCCCCGCCCCTGCAAGGCGCTGGAGAGGCTGAAGGAGGCCGCCAAGGGCACCGGCAACCTCATGGAGGCCACCCTGGAGTGCGCCCGCGCCGGCGTCACGACCGGCGAGTGGGCGGGCGCGCTGCGCGAGGTGTTCGGGGAGTTCCGGGCGCCGACCGGGGTCTCCTCCGCGCCGGTGGCCGTCGCCGCCGAGGCGGGCTCGGCGCTGGCCGAGGTCCGCGCCAAGGTGGACGCCACCGCCCGCGATCTGGGCGTCGGCAAGCTGCGCTTCCTGGTCGGCAAGCCGGGCCTGGACGGGCACTCCAACGGCGCCGAGCAGATCGCCGTGCGGGCCCGCGACGCCGGGTTCGAGGTGGTCTACCAGGGCATCCGGCTCACCCCGGAGCAGATCGTGGACGCGGCCCTCGCGGAGGACGTGCACGCGGTGGGCCTGTCGATCCTCTCCGGCTCTCATGCTCAGCTGGTGCCGGACGTGCTGGAGCGGCTGCGTGTGGCCGGTGCCACAGATATACCGGTGATCGCAGGTGGCATCATCCCGAACGGGGACGCCGAACAGCTCCGGGCAGCCGGAGTCGCCGCGGTCTTCACCCCGAAGGACTTCGACATCACCGGGATCATCGGCCGCATCGTCGACGAGATCCGCAAAGCGAACAAGCTCGACCCCCTGGAGGTCCCCGCATGACGACCGTCAACCGCCTTCGCCCGCGGCGCTCCTGCCTGGCCGTGCCGGGCTCGAACCCGCGCTTCCTCGAGAAGGCGCAGGGCCTCCCCGCGGACCAGGTCTTCCTGGACCTGGAGGACGCGTGCGCCCCGCTCGCCAAGCCCGAGGCGCGGCACACCATCGTCAAGTTCCTCAACGAGGGCGACTGGACGGGCAAGACCAGGGTCGTGCGCGTCAACGACTGGACGACCGAGTGGACGTACCGCGACGTCGTGACCGTCGTCGAGGGCGCGGGCCCCAACCTCGACTGCATCATGCTGCCGAAGGTGCAGAACGCCGAGCAGGTCGTCGCCCTGGACCTCCTGCTGACCCAGATCGAGAAGACCATGGGCTTCGAGGTCGGCCGGATCGGCATCGAGGCGCAGATCGAGAACGCGCAGGGTCTGAACAACGTCAACGCGATCGCGCAGGCCTCCCCGCGCGTCGAGACGATCATCTTCGGCCCGGCCGACTTCATGGCCTCCATCAACATGAAGTCGCTCGTCGTGGGCGAGCAGCCGCCCGGCTACCCGGCGGACGCCTACCACTACATCCTGATGAAGATCCTTATGGCCGCCCGCGCCAACAACCTCCAGGCGATCGACGGCCCCTACCTGCAGATCCGTAACATCGACGGCTACCGCGAGGTCGCCCAGCGCGCCGCCGCCCTCGGCTTCGACGGCAAGTGGGTGCTGCACCCGGGCCAGGTCGAGGCCGCCAACGAGGTCTTCTCCCCCTCCCAGGAGGACTACGACCACGCCGAGCTGATCCTGGACGCGTACGAGTACTACACGTCCGAGGCGGGCGGCAAGAAGGGCTCGGCGATGCTCGGCGACGAGATGATCGACGAGGCCAGCCGCAAGATGGCGCTGGTCATCTCCGGCAAGGGACGCGCCGCCGGCATGCAGCGCACGTCGAAGTTCGAAATCCCGGAGGCCTGAGCGCGATGCAGTTCGGACGCACCTACGAGGAGTTCGAGGTCGGGGCGACGTACAAGCACTGGCCGGGCAAGACGGTCACGGAGTACGACGACCACCTGTTCTGTCTCCTCACCATGAACCACCACCCGCTCCACATGGACACCAACTATGCGGAGAAGACGACGGACTTCGGCAAGAACGTCGTCGTCGGGAACTACATCTACTCGCTGCTGCTCGGCATGTCCGTGCCGGACATCTCCGGCAAGGCGATCGCCAACCTGGAGATCGAGTCGCTCAAGCACGTGGCGCCGACCTTCCACGGCGACACGATCTACGGCGAGACGACCGTGCTCGACAAGTGGCCGTCGAAGTCGAAGAACGACCGCGGCATCGTCTACGTCGAGACCAAGGGCTACAAGCAGGACGGCACGCTCGTGTGCGTGTTCCGCCGCAAGGTCATGGTGCCGACCGAGACGTACATCAAGGAGCGCGGCGGCGAGCAGCCCGGCCGCCCGGAGCTGAAGCAGCAGGAGAAGTAATGGCACGCCTCGCCCAGACCGCCGGTCTGACCGACGTCCAGCAGGAGATCCTCTCCACCGTCCGGGACTTTGTCGACAAGGAGATCATCCCGGTCGCCACCGAGCTCGAGCACCGCGACGAGTACCCGCAGCAGATCGTGGACGGCCTGAAGGAACTCGGCCTGTTCGGTCTGATGATCCCCGAGGAGTACGGGGGTCTGGGCGAGTCGCTCCTCACCTACGCGCTGTGCGTGGAGGAGATCGCCCGTGGCTGGATGTCGGTGTCCGGCATCATCAACACCCACTTCATCGTCGCGTACATGCTCAAGCAGCACGGCACGCAGGAGCAGAAGGACCACTTCCTGCCCCGCATGGCGGCCGGCGACATCCGCGGCGCCTTCTCGATGTCGGAGCCGGGCCTGGGCTCCGATGTGTCGGCGATCACGTCGAAGGCGGTCAAGGACGGCGACGAGTACGTCCTGAACGGCCAGAAGATGTGGCTGACGAACGGCGGCACGTCGTCCCTGGTGGCCGTCCTGGTCCGAAGTGACGAAGGACACCCCGAGGGCACGGCCCCCCACAAGTCGATGACGACCTTCCTGGTGGAGAAGGAGCCCGGCTTCGGCGAGGTCCGCCCCGGGCTCACCATCCCCGGCAAGATCGACAAGATGGGCTACAAGGGCGTCGACACCACCGAGCTCATCATGGACGGCCTGCGCATTCCGGCCGATCGGGTACTCGGCGGCGTCACGGGTCGAGGTTTTTACCAAATGATGGACGGCGTGGAGGTCGGCCGCGTCAACGTGGCGGCGCGTGGCTGTGGCGTCGCTCAGCGTGCGTTCGAGCTGGGTGTCCAGTACGCCCAGCAGCGTCACACTTTCGGCAAGCCGATCGCCCAGCACCAGGCCATCCAGTTCAAACTGGCGGAGATGGCCACCAAGGTCGAGGCCGCGCATGCCATGATGGTGAACGCGGCCCGCAAAAAGGACTCGGGAGAACGAAACGACCTCGAAGCAGGGATGGCGAAGTACCTCGCCTCCGAGTACTGCAAGGAGGTCGTGGAGGACGCCTTCCGGATCCACGGCGGCTACGGCTTCTCCAAGGAGTACGAGATCGAGCGCCTCTACCGCGAGGCTCCGATGCTGCTCATCGGTGAAGGTACCGCCGAGATCCAGAAAATGATCATCGGTCGCAGGTTGCTCGAAGAGTATCGGTTCCAGGGTTAGATGTCGTAGTTCGGGGTGTTTTCTTCGAGAAGAAGATCACACCCCGCCAACGCGCTTCGGCCGCCGACTCGGCTTCCTGGCTTGCCCAGTTGCGGCCCGCGACCGGTACGATCCCGGGAAAGCCGCCGTCCCCCGTTGCAGCGCGGCATCATCCGCTACGAAGGTCATCCATGCCCCACAGCCAAACCTCTGCACCTCGCGACCGCCAGGTCGGCGTACGCCTCGCGCGCGGAGCATCGCCGTGGCTTCTCCCGACCGTCGCCACCGCAGCCCTCAGCCTGGCCCGCGCACGCCGCTCCGGCGCCGCCAAGGCCGTCGCCGTGCCCGCCACCGCGCTCGCGGCGGGCATGCTGTGGTTCTTCCGCGACCCCGAGCGCGAGATCGCCCCGGGCCGGGTCATCTCGCCCGCCGACGGTGTGGTGCAGAGCATCATGCCGTGGAAGGACGGGCGTACCCGCGTCGCGATCTTCATGAGTCCGCTCAACGTCCACGTCAACCGGGCCCCCCTGTCGGGCACGGTCACGTCGGTCGAGCACGTGCCGGGCGGCTTCGTTCCCGCGTTCAACAAGGAGAGCGAGAACAACGAGCGCGTAGTCTGGCATTTCGACACCGAACTCGGCGACATCGAGATGATCCAGATCGCCGGCGCGGTGGCCCGCCGCATCGTGCCGTACATCCCCCAGGGGACGAAGGTCGAGCAGGGCGACCGTATCGGTCTGATCCGCTTCGGCTCGCGTGTCGACCTCTACCTGCCCGAGGGCGTGGAGGTCGCGGTCGAGGTCGGACAGAAGACCGTGGCTGGGGTGACTCGCATTGACCGTGATTGATCCGGAGACCCAGGCGGGCTGGGTGCCCGAGGCCGACGAGATGGACGACGAGGAGGAGATGCCTCTTTCTCTCCGTCTCTCAATAGCGGACACACTCACCCTCGGCAACGCCACGTGCGGGTTCATGGCGGTGTACTTCACCACCACCGGGATCCTCATCCCGCACCTCACCGGCAGCCAGGAGTCCGGCATGGGCCGCCACAGCGCGGCCACGGCGGTCATCCTGATGCTGTGCGCGGCGGTCTTCGACCTGTTCGACGGCCTGGTGGCGCGCAAGCTGCGGTCGTCGCCGATGGGCGCGGAGCTGGACAACCTCTCCGACCTGATCAGCTTCGGCCTGGCCCCCGCGTACTTCGTCCTCGTCTACGGCATGGTCGCGGACGACGCGCACCAGAGAGTGGCGGCGCTCGGGGCAATCGTGGTGCTCCTGGCCGTCGTGCTCCGCCTGGCACGGTTCTCGTGCGTGACGGTGAAGGACGGCACGTTCCAGGGCATGCCTTCGCCGTTCGGCGCGCTGACGGTGGTGTCGATCGTGCTGCTGGAGCTGCCCTTCGTGGCGACGCTCCTCGCCATCCTGGGGACAGCCTGGCTGATGGTGAGCCGCGTGGAGTACCCCAAGCCGCGGGGCCGCCTCGCCGTGGCGATGCTCTCCTGGATCGTCCTGTCGATGGGGCTCCTCGCCGCCTGGGCCTTCGACGCGCCCAGCGGCCAGCTCCTCCTCCAGACCGGCTGCGCCCTGCAGCTCGTCATGGGCGCGGTGATTCCCCTGTTCGCCACGGCTCGCCGGGTGAACAACTTCCGCGACAACCGACGTGAGGCGCGCGCGGCCCAGCTGCCGTGACGCTCGCGCCGGCGTGGGCCCCGGACCGGTTTCGGTTCGGGGCCGTTCGCTTTTCGGGCCCCGGCGCCCGGTGCACCCGCCTGCTGAAGGCTCCGCCCCCGGACCCCCGGTCCTGTGCCACCCCTCCCCGTCTCGGCCGGTCAAGAGGCGCACGCACCCCTGCGGTCCGGCAGGGTCGAAAGACTCCGGTCTCAGGTCAGGAAGTCCCGGGCGATTGCCTCGGCCACCCGCTCCAGGATCGGGCCCGCGTCCGTGACGCACTTCGCGACGTCCGGTTCCGCCGCCGTCAGGGGGTAGGCCCGTCGGATGCCGGCCCGGCCCAGCGCGTCCGGCGGCAGTGCGAGCCGGCCGCACACCGCGACGACCTCCTTGCCGGCGGCGCGTGCCGCGGCGGCCACGCCCGCGGGGGCCTTGCCGTGCAGTGTCTGCTCGTCCAGGGAGCCCTCACCGGTGATCACCAGATCCGCACGCGCCAACGCCGGCGCGAAGCCGAGGACGTCGAGCATCACCTCGATGCCGGGCCGGAAGGCGGCGCCGAGGAGCAGCGCGCCGTATCCGACGCCGCCGGCCGCGCCCGCGCCCGGAGCCGCCGCGTACTCCGCCGCCCGCGGCCCCACCGCCGCCTCCAGCACCTTCGCGTAGTGCGCCAGCGCCCTTTCCAGGGTCTGCACGTCGTCCGGCGAGGCGCCCTTCTGCGGCCCGTACACCGCGGGCGCGCCCTTCGGCCCGGTCAGCGGATTGTCGACGTCGCTGGCGAGCACAAGTTCGACCGAGGACAGACGCGGGTCGAGACCCGACAGGTCCGCGCGCGCGAGGCCGGCGAGCCCGCCCCCGCCCGGCGACACCGGCTCCCCGTCCTCGTCCAGGAACCGCGCCCCCAGCGCCGAGAGCATCCCGGCACCGCCGTCCGTGGTCGCGCTGCCGCCGACGCCGAACACGATCGTCCGCGCGCCCGCGTCCAGCGCGGCCCGCAGCAGTTCCCCGGAGCCGTACGTGGACGCCGTCAGCGGGGCGAAGACACCGGCCGGCAGCCGCTGCAGGCCGCTCGCCTGAGCCATCTCCACCACCGCGGTACCGCCGCGCAGCGCGAACGCGGCGGTCACCTCCTGCCCCAGCGGCCCCGCGACCCGTGTCTCCCGCCGTTCGAACCCGGCGGCGACCGCCGCGTCCACGGTCCCGTCGCCGCCGTCGGCGACGGGCAGCGCCTCCACCTCGAGACCCGGCACGACCCGGCGCAGTCCGGCCGTCACCCGCTCGGCGACCCGCACGGCCGTCAGCGAGCCCTTGAACTTGTCCGCGGCGACGAGCACCCGTCGGGTCCCGTCCACTGCAGCGTCCGCCACCTTGCGTTCCCCTTGCTCTCCGGGCCCGTCGCACGTCAGGGCCAGTCGCGCCGCTGCGACCTTAACCGGCGGGCGCCCCCGCCGTCATGCCCCGGCCGGAACCCTGGGAAGCCGCTGGGAGCCCCCTTTGGAAAGTGGGTACATCCCAGCCATGACCCCCGTGCGCACCGAACCGGAACTCGCCGACCGCATCCTCGGCGGCTGGCTGGGCCGGATCGCCGGCAACATGCTCGGCAAGCCGGTCGAGCAGGGCGAGGTGTGGACGCGCGACCGCATCGACCGCTACCTGCGCCAGGCCGCCGCCCTGCCGCTCACCGACTACCTCCCCGAGCCGGCCGACGAGAGCGACGGACGCGAGCTGCGCCCGGAGTGGCGCGTGTGCGTGCGCGGCCGCATCCACGGCAGCTGCCGCGACGACGACGTCGACTACGCGATCCTCGGCCTGCACCTGCTGGAGACGTACGGCTTCGCCTTCAGCACCGAGCAGGTCGGCGACCTGTGGCTGCTGCGGCTGCCGTACCTGCAGACGTTCATGGCGGAGCGGGCGGCCTACCGCAATCTCGCGAGCGGTCTGAAGCCACCGCTCACGGCCACGTACGACAATCCGTACCAGGAGTGGATCGGCGCCCTGATCCGCGCCGACGTCTACGGCTGGACCTGTCCGGGCGACCCGCGCCGCGCCGCCGCGCTGGCCCGCCGGGACGCGGTGCTGTCGCACACCGGCAACGGCGTGTACGGGGCGATGTTCGCGGCGGCCCTGATCTCGGCCGCGTTCACCGCCCCGACCGTGCGACACGCCCTCGACACGGCGCTCACCGTCGTCCCGGCGAGCAGCCGTCTGGCCCGTACGGTACGCCGGGTCGCCTCCCTCCACGAGACCCGGATGACCTGGGAGGACACCCTGGCCACGGTGTCCGAGGAGACCGCCGGGCTCGGCTGGATCCACACGATCCCCAACGCGGCCGTCCTCACCGCCGGTCTTCTCTACGGAGACGGCGACTTCACCCGCACCATCACCCTCACCGTGCGCGGCGGCCTGGACACCGACTCCAACGGAGCCACGGCGGGCTCGGTGGCCGGGGTCCTGAACGGTGCGGCGGCCATCCCGCCGCAGTGGAAGGACCCCCTGCAGGACACGGTCCGCAGCGCGGTGTTCGGCTTCGACGGCGTCCGCATCAGCGCGCTGGCGGAACGCACCCTGCGCCTGGCGACGGCGGAGTTCCAGCCGATGGCACCTGGTTACCCTTCCTGAATGACCACGACTGAAGACTTCGCCACGTACATCGCGGGCCTGCCCCGCGTCCTCGCCGGTGCCGCCGCCCTCTTCCGGGACGCCGAGGGGCGGGTGCTGCTCGTGGAGCCCAACTACCGTGAGGGCTGGGCGCTGCCGGGCGGCACCGTGGAGTCCGACGAGGGCGAGACCCCGCGCCAGGGCGCGCGCCGCGAGACGCTCGAGGAGATCGGCCTGGACCGCGAACCGGGCCGGCTGCTCGCGGTGGACTGGGTGCACGGCACGGGCCGGCCGCCGCTGGTGGCGTATCTGTACGACGGCGGCGTCCTCGCCGAGGCCGACTTCAAGGCGATCCGCCTCCAGGAGGAGGAACTGCTGTCCTGGCGTCTCGTCCCGCGTGAGGAGCTCCCCGATTACCTGCTGGGCTCCCTGGGCCGCCGCGTCCTGGCCGCGCTGGACGTCCTGGCGGAGGGCTCGGGAACGGCCGAGCTGGAGAACGGGCACCGCGTGGCCTGATCCGGCGCTCCGGGGGCTCAGCCCTGGGGGTCGTGGGGCTTGACGTCCACCTCGCGCAGCGCCTCGTCCCGCTCGACGACCCGGGCCTCCGTACGGTGCCCGCGTTCGATGTAGTCGCGGACGACGAGTTCCACGGCGTCCTGGGGGCTGCCCACGCCCGCGAGAACCATGACTTCCACGACGAGTTCGGCGTCCAACGACACGGTGACCTTGGCCATGCGGGGACGCTAGCACCGGCCGGGGCGCGGCGATATCCGTTCGCCGCCCCCGCACCGGCCGTCCTACCCTCGGTGACATGACCAAGCCCCTCGTCGCGATCCTCAGCGGCGCCGGTATCTCGACCGACTCCGGCATCCCGGACTACCGCGGGCCCAACGGACTGTGGCGGCGGGACCCCGAGGCCGAGAAGCTCGTGACGTACGAGTACTACATGGGCGACCCGGAGATCCGGCGGCGGTCGTGGCAGATGCGGCGCGAGAACCGGACGCTGAAGGCCGAGCCGAACGTCGCGCACCGGGCGATCGTCGACCTGGAGCGTTCCGGCGTACCGCTGCGGGTCCTCACACAGAACGTGGACGGACTGCACCAGCTCGCCGGCCTGCCCGCCCGCAAGGTCCTCGAACTCCACGGCACGGCACGGGAGGTCGTCTGCACCAACTGCCACGCCCGAGGACCGATGGAGGATGCCCTCGCCCGCGTCGAGACCGGCGAGGAGGATCCGCCGTGCCTGGAGTGCGGTGGGATCCTGAAGTCGGCGACCGTGATGTTCGGCGAGCGCCTCGACCCGATGGTGCTGGGCGAGGCTGTGGCCATCGCCAAGGCCTGCCAGGTGTTCATCGCCGTCGGCACCACCCTCCAGGTCCAGCCGGCGGCGGGCCTCGCCGGCGTCGCCGGCGACCACGGTGCACGGCTGATCATCGTCAACGCCGAGCCGACGCCTTACGACGACCGCGCGGACGAGGTAATCCGCGAGCCCATCGGTACCGGCCTGCCTGAGTTTCTCCACCGGCTGAGCAGCGAGAGGACGTAAGGCGCCTGCTTGCTCCCGGAAGGGCCGCGACGCCCCGGGGCATGCATGGAGATCGCATGGAGTTCCCCCATGATCTCAGCAGCTTCGGGTTCAAGCGCCTGCACGGCATGCTCGTGGCGGTCGGTCCGTCCGCCGAGTGGGCCGAGAAGCACACCCAGGGGAAGAGCGAAGGCAGCCGGCAGTGTCGACGCCGAGCCGACGCCGTACGACGACCCCGCCGAAGAGGTCGTAGGGGAGCCGATCGGCACGGCGCTGCCACGGCTGCTGTCCTCGCTGAGAGGAGTACGGGGCTGACACGGCGTCAGAACAGCGCCGTGCCCCGTTCGAAGTCCAGCAGCCGCTGTTTGCGGTCCAGGCCGCCGCCGTAGCCGGTGAGGCCGCCGCTCGCGCCGATCACGCGGTGGCAGGGGACGATGATGCCGATCGGGTTCCGGCCGTTGGCGAGGCCCACGGCCCGGGAGGCGCCGGGGTTGCCGAGGGCGTCGGCGAGTTCGCCGTAGGAGCGGGTCTCGCCGTAGGGGATGCGGCGCAGCTGGTTCCACACGCCGCGCTGGAACGGGGTGCCGTGCAGGCGCAGTTCGAGGCTGAACTCCTTCAGTTCCCCGGCGAAGTAGGCGGCGAGTTGTTCCCGCGCCTCGGCGAAGGGCGTGTCGTCGCGGTCGCCGAAGGTCTCCTCGGGCGGGCGGTGGCGCTGGTCGGTCATGTAGAGGCCGCGCAGCACGCCGTCGTCGTCGGCGACGAGGGTGAGGGGGCCGTAGGGGCTGTCGATGACGGTGTGCTGCTTCACGGGACGTCCCTTGGATGCCTTGGATGCCTTGGAAGGGCTCATACGGGCAGGAAGTTGATGGGGTGACTGTCGGTCGCCCACAGGTACTGCACGGCGTACGCCCGCCAGGGCCGCCAGGCCGCCGCGCGGGCGGTGAGCGCGGCCGGGGTGGAGGGCAGGCCCAGCTCCTGGGCGGCGCGCCGGATGCCGAGGTCGGTGGGGAGGAAGGTGTCGGGGTCGCCGAGGGCGCGCATCGTGATGACGTCGACCGTCCAGGGGCCGAAGCCGGGGAGGGCGAGCAGCCGGGCGCGGGCCTCGGCCCAGTCGCTCTCGACGCCCAGGTGGAGTGAGCCGTCGGCGAGCCGGCCGACCAGGGTGGTGAAGGTGCCGCGCCGGGTGCGGGGCATCGCCAGTGACTCCGGGTCGACCGCGGCGAGCGCGTCGGGCGTGGGGAACAGGTGGGTGAGGCCGCCCTCGGGGTCGTCGACGGTCTTGCCGTGCGCGGTGACCAGCCGGGCGGCGTGGGTGCGGGCGGCGGCCGTGGAGACCTGCTGGCCCAGCACGGCCCGTACGGCGAACTCGGCCTCGTCGACGGTCCGCGGCACCCGCCGGCCGGGGGCCTTGTCGACCAGGGGCGCGAGGAGCGGGTCCGTGCGCAGCTGGTCGTCGACGGCGACGGGGTCGGCGTCCAGGTCGAGCAGGCGGCGGCAGCGGCTGATGGCGACGGTCAGGTCGCGCAGGTCGCTGAGGGTGAGGCGGCAGGCGATGTGGTCCGGCCGGGGGGTCAGTGCCACGATGCCGTGTCCGTACGGCAGCCGGAGCGTGCGCCGGTAGGCGCCGTCCCGCCACTCCTCCACACCCGGTACGGCGGTCGCCGCGAGGTGACCGAAGAGGTTGTCGGGGTTGAGCGGGGTGCGGAAGGGCAGGCGCAGCGAGAGAGCGCCCGGTGTGGTGCCGGGAGCGTTCTTCTTCGGCACCCGGGCGCGCAGTGCGCTCGGGGAGAGGGCGAAGACCTCGCGGACGGTGTCGTTGAAGGTGCGGATCGAGGAGAAGCCGGCCGCGAAGGCGATCTCCGCCATGGGCAGCGGGGTGGTCTCGATAAGCAGGCGGGCGGTCCGGGCTCGTTGGGCGCGGGCGAGCGCGAGGGGGCCCGCGCCCAGTTCGGCGAGGAGCTGGCGCTCGACCTGCCGGGTGCTGTAGCCGAGGCGGGCGGCGAGCCCGGGCACGCCGTCGCGGTCCACGACCCCGTCGGCGATCAGCCGCATGGCGCGGGCCACCAGGTCGGCGCGCCGGTTCCATTCCGGGGAGCCGGGGCTGGTGTCGGGGCGGCAGCGCTTGCAGGCCCGGAAGCCGGCCTGCTGGCAGGCGGCGGCGCTCGGGTAGAAGGTCATGTTCTCGGGCTTGGGCGGCACGACCGGGCAGCTGGGCCGGCAGTAGACGCGGGTGGTCAGGACGGCGGTGAAGAACCAGCCGTCGAAGCGGGCGTCCTTCGACTGGACGGCGCGCACGCAGCGGTCCCGGTCGGCGTGCATCCCTGTCTGCATGCGTCCAGGATCGCCCACCCGGCGGGGGCGGGCTGGCGGGAATCCGACATCAGCCTCGTGTGCCCTGGGGCTGCCCGGATCGCGGATCGTGTCCGGATCACTTGTGCGGATACGTCGGTAGGCTGCTCGTCATGGACCGAGGCCGCGTGTGGCCGTTGTACGCCGCCGGTTTCACGACCGCGTTCGGAGCGCACGGCGTCGCCGCGAGCCTGGGCGCCCGCTCCGGTGACGCGGTCACCTCCCTGTGGGTCCTGGGCGGCCTGCTCGCCCTGTACGACGGCGCCGAGGTGCTTCTCAAGCCGGTGTTCGGCACGCTGGCCGACCGGGTGGGGGCGCGTCCGGTGCTGCTGGGCGGGCTCGCCGCCTTCGCCGCCGCGTCCGCGCTGTATGCGGTCGCGGGCAGCCCGGGCCGGCTGTGGGCCGCCCGTCTCGGCCAGGGCGCGGCGGCCTCCGCGTTCTCCCCGGCGGCCTCGGCGCTGGTGGCCCGGCTGCACCCGGTCGGCGGGCAGGGCCGGGCGTTCGGGACTTACGGCTTCTTCAAGTCCGTCGGGTACACGCTGGGTCCGCTGCTGGGCGGGGTGCTGGTGTGGGTGGGCGGGCTGCGGCTGCTGTTCACGGTGCTGGCGGTGCTGGGCGCGGTGGTGGCGGGGTGGGCGCTGGCCGCCGTACCGCACGTGCCGCCGCTCCCCCGGGCCCGGCAGACGCTGCTGGACCTCGGGCGGCGGCTGGCGGAGCCGGCGTTCCTCGTGCCGACGGCCGCGCTCGCGGGGGCGACCGCCGCGCTGTCGGCCGGGGTGGGCTTCCTGCCCGTGTCGGGGGCGGCCGCGGGGCTCGGCACGGTGGCGACCGGCGCGGCGGTGTCGGTGCTGGCGGCCTGCGCGGCCGTCGTCCAGCCGCGTGCCGGGCGGGCGCTGGACGCGGGGCGGCTCGCGACGCCCGCCGGTCTGGCCTGCGGGCTGCTGCTCGCGGCGGCGGGCCTGGCATCGGCGATGCTGCCCGGCCCGGCCGGTGTCCTCCTCGCTGCGGCCCTGATCGGCGTCGGCACCGGCCTGATCACCCCTCTGGGCTTCGCCGCCCTGGCCTCGGCCACGCCCCGGGAGCGGCTGGGCCAGACCATGGGCGCCGCGGAACTGGGGCGCGAACTGGGGGACGCGGGCGGTCCGTTGCTGGTGGCGGGCGTCGCGTCGGCGGCGACGCTGACGTACGGGTACGGGGTGCTGGCGGCGGTGCTGGCGGTGGGGCCGGTGCTGGCGGCCGTGGGGTGGCGGGTGGAGCGCGGCGGCTGAGGCGAGACGGGAGCGCAGGCTCATGGCCGGCGGACCGCGTAGCCCACGCCGCGTGCGGTGTGGATCAGGTGGGGGGCCGGCGCCGGCGAGCTTGCGCCGGGGTAACCGACGTATCGGCGAGGTTCTTGTCGTCCACTCCGGCGGCCCCGGCCCCAGACCTGCCGGTAGACGGTGGCGGGGTCCGGGACCAGTTCCTCGTTGTGCGTTCTATCCGGCGTTCCGGATGCTCGTGGCGGGCGTCGGCCCGGTGTCCTGGACGCTTCAGCGGGCGAACGTGCCGTCCGCCGACCCGTTCGGGGGGCGTGCAGACCCGGCTGGTCGGGCATCCGCTGCTGGTCGCCGCGCGGTCGCGGTGCTCGCCGCGGTCGCCCGGGAGGGGACCGCCGGTACGGCAGATGTCCCTGGAGGTGTCGAAGTAGCGGTCGTGGCCGAGGTCGTGCTTCTTCAGCTCGCCGTGGGCGCCCGGGGCCGTACTCCCGGGCCGGCGCGGTCAGGAAGCAGTCGGGGCCCGCCGTGTCGCTGGGGCCGGCACCGAACCGGGCGGCACAGCCCACCAGCCGCCGCACTCCGGGGCGTCCAGCACTGGGCGGCGCATCCGTGGGTTCGAGGAGCGCCTTATCGGGTCGGCTCGGGACCGACCCGTCCCACCGGTCAAGCCGACTCTCCCGTGCCGGTCCTTCCCGGCCTGCTCGCGGGGTCGGCATCGGAACCCACGATCTTCACGCCGGAGATGTCGCCGACGTCTCCGCTGAAGCGGCTGTCCTGCACCTTCACGGTGCCGGACGTCGAGGGTCGCCCGCTTTCGTCATCACCGTCCCGGGAAGCCGGGCTGTCGGATTCCACTTCGATGGACCAGAACTTCAGCCGGCGCAGACCGAGCTTCCTGGCGAGGAGAGCCGCGACGACCATCAGGACCAGGCCCGCCGCGACAGTCAACAGGAGCATGGTGGTCGAGCTAGACATCGAAGCCCTCCGTGTCGGAAAGATTTCGCAGGTGAAGAGCGTCCACAGGGCATGCCATGAGGCAGAGCCCACAACCTGTGCAACGGTCTTCGTCGATCTTCAAAGCGTCATCGGCCACAGAGATGCAGGAGGCCGCTGACTCGGCACACACAGGAACACACGCGCGGCACAGCGTGCAGCGCATCATGTCGACTTCAGCCGTCCGGGTGAACCATTCGTCGGGACATTGACTCGCGCTGGTCACCCATCGCAACCCGGAACCGACGATCGAGCCGAAGGACGCGTCCTCGGCAGCCGCCAAACGGGAGGTCACGTTCCGCTCAAGAGATGTGATGAGCTTCAGGCCGCGGCTCATGACGGCGGTGGCCACTTGGACAGCCCTTGCCCCGAGCATGGCGTAGTCGATCACGTCCGCCGCACCCGAAACCCCGCCCACCGCCATGACGTCGGCCCCGAGTTCGCCCGACAACCGGGCGACCGCGAGGCGGTTCATCGGCAGGAGGGAGGATCCGGAGAGCCCCATCGGCGTCACCGGTACGCCCTCCGGTCGTCCCAGCAGGTGGTCGAACGGCGGAAGACCGGGAAGCGTGTTCGTACAGACGAGACCGCCCGCCCCGTTCGCGATCGCTGCGGTCGCCGCCTCGACAAGGCAGTGGGACGAGGCATTCAACTTGACCGCCACGGGGACGGCGGAGCCGGAACAGGCAGCCCTCACCACTTCGCCGAGCAGGCCCGGATCGTCGCCGATGAACGTCCCGCGAAACTTCTCGGGAGCACCGTGCGGGCAGGAGACGTTCAGCTCCAGGTACGAGGCCCCCGCCTCACTGCAGTCGCGGGCGCTGATCTCCCAGTCGCGGGGCGACGGTCCCTCCATGATGCTCACTCCGAGGCAGAAATCGGCACCTGCGGATTGTCTGGCCCGGGGTATTTCCGACGCGCACCATTCGGCCAGCGTCATCGGCGTCCGCAGTTCGTTGTTCAGCATGCCGATGCGCTGCCATCCCAGGTTGCGGGCCGGGAGCAGACTGGGCGTCAGGTTGCGGGCGTACTGCGGCATGCGGGTGAGGGTCTTGGTCACCGCTCCCGCCCAGCCCGAAGCAGCGGATCGGCCTATCCCCCTCGCCGATCCGGTCGGGGGTGCGGAAGCCAGCACGAAGGGGTTCTTCAGAGGGATGCCCATGAAACTGGACCGCAGCCCGCCTTTCAAAGAGAGCCCTCCTCGAACGCGATCAGATACCGAGCCAGGGATGTTCTGAGCTCCGGAAGCGGAGTCGCCGTGCTCCCGCCCAGTGTTCCGACGGCCGAGGCACCCGCCAGCGAGCCCAACCGGGCCGCGGCATGCGCGGAACCGGTGGCGAGGTAGCCCATGACGACACCCGCGTTGCACCAGTCGCCGGCGCCTGTCGGGTCCTGGCATTCCACCTTCTGCGCCGCCACGTGCCACACCTCCCCGTGGGATCGGACGAGGAGGCCGTCGGCACCCATCTTGATGACCGCCGTCGAGGCCCCTGCCCGGCAGAGGGACGACGCGCACTGACCGGCGTCCCCGGCACCCGTGACCATCCGCGCCTCCTCCAGGTTGGCGAGGGCGAGGTCGACATGGGGCCAGCAACCGTCTGTGAACTCGGCCCAGCGCCCGGCGGGATCCCAGCAGAGATCGAGGGCGGTCACGGCACCTCTGCCGCGGGCCTCCGACAGCAGTTCGGCCAGCCCCGTCCGACCGACGTGCGTCAGAAACGGATCCGTTACCAGCAAGGCGTCGAACGGGCGACTCCGCAGCACGGACAGGCATTCGTCCAGCCGCAGGTCTTCGTTCACCCCCGGACGGTAGAGGAAGGACCTCTCGTCGGGTCCCACCAGAACGACACTGTGGGCCGTGGCCCCGCCGGGACGGACCATCGCACCTGTCACATCGGCCTTCGCCAGCGACGAAAGAGCCAGGAAGCCCGCCGCGTCGTCGCCGACCAGGGCAGCCATGCACACCTCTGCCGCGCCGAGCCTGGCCAGAGCGGTGGCCGAGTTACCGCAGCACCCCCCTACCGCATTGATCAGCGACGGCACCCGGACAAGTTCCTCGGGTCCGGGAAACGATCCGGCCCCGAGACGCACCACGGTGTCGAGACAGACCGAACCCACGCATAATATGCGAAAACTCATATCCGACCGCTACTTTCAGTAGAACAGGTGGCTCTCCCCGTCGAGAAACCTCTTGGCCAAGTGAGCCATTTTCTGGTGATAGGCGTCCCAGTTGTGGGGAAAACTGTCCCGTGTCACGGTGAGCGAGGCCTCCCGCTGAACGCCCTGATGTACCAGGATTCCCTCGGCGACGAACGAATGGTCCTCTTCCTCATGCACTCGGACGAGCTCATCGAGGGGGCATCGGAACAGCCCGGCGAGTTCGTCCTCCTGCAGTTTGAAACTCGTCAGCTGAGAATCGTCCCGAACGATGCAGACATCCACGACGTTGCGGATCCGGTAGCCATTTCTGTCCGAGAGGTACAGCTTCCTGCCGAGAAAGCGGACCTCTTCTCGCTGGTACGTCTTGCCCAGCTCCTCCTTCGCCTCCCGCAAGCCGTCGTAGAGCGACTCGCCCACCTCGTAGTGGCCGCCCGCCGCCACGTCCAGGCAGGAAGGCGCCCAGGAAGCGTCATGGGCGCGCTGCTGGTAGAGCAGGAACCGTCGGCCGGCGACTTCCTGCGCGATCCAGAGATTGAACGTGCCGATCCAGGAGCCTTCCCGCCATGCGTCACGAATGTCGATCACTCTTCCGCTGGGCCGGAAGGTGTTGGGGTCGAGAATCTCCACGTTCACCATGATTTTCCACCTGAGTAGATGCCAGACTGTCCTGGACCAGCTGCCGCGCCTCTGCCGCGCCCACCGCGGCGCCGCCGCACCTCTCGAACGCCGATACGATCTCGGCCGTTTTCTTCTCGTTGTATCGCGCGGCGGATGCCATGCCGTCCCTGAGCAGAGCGACCGTCTCCGCCGCACTTCCGGCGCGCGCCGCAAGAACGGCCAGCACCATCAGCCCTTCCGCCCGGTAGTGCCAGAATTTCTGCGTGCTGGAGAGATCGACACATTCCTCCGCCAGAACCCTTATTTCCTCATCGCTGAAGCTGCGGCTGTGGAGCGCCAGCACGGCCTTCTTGGCGAGAGCGCGTGACTCGTTGATCGGAACCCTGGTCTCCCGCGCTATCCTCAGGGATTCTTCCAGGTATTCCCCGGCGGACCGATGGTTTCCGAGTTCGGTCAGTGCCTCGCCCAGGAGCGAGAGGATCGGACTGGTTTCGCGCTCCTGTCCGGCTGCCCGGTTCTGGCTGAGCACCGCCTCGAGGCGCGTGACTCCTTCGGCCAGCACCGCCCGGTCCCTGCGGATTTTCCCGATCCGGACCAGTAGTTCGCCCAGATCCTTCTCCAGGAGTCTCAGGTGCCGTTCAGCGCCGACGGCGGTGAACGACGCGAGAGCGGACTGGTACTGCTCTCTGGCATCCTCCCAGCGCTCCATCTGCCGCAGCACGTTTCCGGTGCTGTGGGCGACCTCTCCCGCGAGCAGGGGCTCCACTTCGGACATCTCCGCAAGGCAGCGCCCGGCTCGCTCGTGTTCTTCGAGGGCCTTCGGAAGGTGACCTCGCATGCGGGCGAGCCATCCCTGACGCTGGATGGCCATCACCACGCCCACGGGGTCACCCAGTCTGCCGAACTCGCTTTCGGCAGCCGAGAAGTGCGCGGCCGCGGCAGCGTAGTCACTCAGGCCGCCGGTGTAGATGACCCCTTGATAGAGGAGTGCGTACGCCGCTTCCCACCGGGAGCCGGCCAGGTTGCCGGTCCGGCCGGTCTGCCAGGCGCGCTGGTACACCGTGAGGGCCGCGTCGAGCCGGATCTGTGTACGCAGGACAGTGCCCAGATCGTTGAGGCAGGCCGCGATGCTGAGAGCGGCCGCCTCAGTGGGATCGCCGGCGTCCTCCTGAGCCAGCCGACTCAGCGGAAGCGCCTTCTCGGCCCAGTCGGCGGCATGGGAGAGCCGGCCTTGGCGCTGTTCGGAGATCGCGAGCGACGACGCTGCCAGGAGGCGCAGAACCGGGGGATGAATGGCGTTCCCGCAGATGGCCTTGAGCCGGTCCGCGGCCTTCTCGTCCGGACAGGCGAAAAGCCTTGCCACAGCACCGATGTAGGTGAGCCAGCCGGCCGGCTCCGCGGTGGCCTCGATCTCCTTGAGCGAGTCCCAGATGACAGCGGTCAGGCGAACGTTTCGCGTTCGCATGGCCGTGCGCACGTACGTCTCCGCGATGATACGGACGTTGCGGTGGTCCGCCCTGGCGAGGTGGTAGACCATGTCCGGGAACTCCGGGACGAACATCCAGTTCTGCTCGCCGACCTCTTCGGCGTAAAGCCGGTAGAGGCGTGCGTGCGCCGCCCGCAGATCACGCGGGGAACTGGCGAGGAAATCCGAGAGGATCAGTGAGCGCACCAGGGCGTGCATCTCCCATCCTCCGCCGCGGGCGGGGGAAACGAAGCCGAAGCCGAGAATTCTCCGCCAGAGCGAGCCGGCTTCCCTTCCCCACTCGGCCATGGTGGTCCGGAAGATGTTCTCGTTGTTCCTTCGCGGGACGGCGAACATGCGCAGCGCTGCCACCATCGGCTCGTCGAGCCGGTCGAGGATCCGCCTGACCAGGAACTCCGTGACGAGCGTGGTCGCGGCCTCGCGGTAGACCTCCTGACCGACCTCGTCCGCCCCCTCGGGAGCGGCCGTGACGACGGAAGCGATCAGGCTGAGACAGAGAGGGTTGAGCTGACTGAGCCTGAGGGCGGACGCCGCGGCCTCCCCGGTGAGGGACGCGCCGCACGACAGCTCCAGGAACCGGCGCGCCTCGTCCTGCGTGAACCCGTCCAGGGAGACGTGGTGCACGGAGTCGTACGCGCGTGCCGGCAGGTCCTCCTGGTTCAGACGGCTTCTGCCGGCCATCACGTACTGGGGCGGGTTGTCGTGGGGGCCGACGGCGAGGGTGATGAATCGCGTCCACAGCCAGGACGTGAACTGCGCCCTGCCGTCGCCGGCCTCCGGGTCCTTCAGCAGTTCGCAGGAGTCGAGGACCAGAACCGGAGGCCTGTCCCGGCAACAGGACTCGAGCGCCGCACCGAAGGTCCGGGTGACCCGCGTGATCCGCTCGTCGTGGATCCGCTGGAGTTCGGAGGCCGGAAGGGCCATCTGGACGTTTTCCAGTTTGATGCCCACGATGTCCCCGACACTCCCGTGGAAGGTGTTGTTCTCGACCTCCACGTTGATGCATGAAGCGTCCGCCCCGTGCGGTTCGAAATGGAGCGAGGAGAGCAGACGAACGGAGGTCTCGTCGGCGACTTTCCGTAACTCCTCGATCTGCGGGAGTTTCAGCTGCTCGGCGACATCCATCATGAACGTGACGGGGTCCCAGCGGGTCAGGTGACGGAAGTCGACCACGGCGACCGGGTGCCCAGCGCGATCCAGCTCCTCGATCAGGCTTTCCAGAAGCCTTGTTTTGCCGGAACCAGCGATTCCGTGCACGTTCGTGATCTTCGCGCCTCCCTCCAGGCTTCGACGCAGGAGGGTCATCTCACGCTGGCGACGCACATACACGGTGTGGGGTGGACGCCGCCACCGAGCCGCTGACACCGGGTCAGGTTAGCGTTGCGCAGGGTCCCGTGTCTGTGTGTGCGTCGGTTTTGCGGCCGCAACCGGGACCCGCTACGGCGAGGTTCCGTCAGCGGAGTCGCCCGGCGAACGCCTCGTACGCCCGGTCGTCGAAGAGGACGAACCGGACCTCCTCGACGGACGTGGCCGTGGCACGGACCGTCTCCACCGCGATCCGGGCGCCGTCGTGCATCGGCCAGCCGTAGATGCCGGTGGAGACGGCCGGGAAGGCGACCGTGCGGGCGCCGAGTGCGTCGGCCACCCTGAGGGATTCCCGGTAGCAGGACGCCAGCTGCGCCGAGCGGTCCTCGGAGGAGGACCAGACCGGGCCGACGGTGTGGATCACCCAGCGGGCGTCCAGGTCGCCGGCGGTGGTGGCGACGGCCTTGCCGGTGGGCAGGCCCCTGCCGTAGTGGGAGGCGCGGAGCTTGCGGCACTCCTCGAGGATCGCGGGCCCGCCGCGGCGGTGGATCGCGCCGTCGACGCCTCCGCCGCCGAGGAGGGAGGAGTTGGCGGCGTTGACGATCGCGTCGGCGGTCTGCCGGGTGATGTCGCCCCGCACGAGCGTGATGGCGGTCATGTCTGCCGCAGCCTCCTCCACACGGCCTTGGCCGCGTTGTGCCCCGGCATGCCGTGCACGCCGGGTCCCGGCGGGGTGGCCGACGAGCAGATGAAGACGGCCGGGTGCGGGGTGTTGTACGGGTACAGGGACAGCTTGGGTCGCAGCAGGAGCTGCAGGCCGGAGACCGCGCCGGAGGCGATGTCGCCGCCGACGTAGTTGGCGTTGCGGGCGGCCAGTTCGGGCGGGCCGGCGGTGGCGCGGGCCAGGACGCGGTCGCGGAAGCCGGGGGCGAAGCGCTCCAGCTGGCCCTCGATGGCGTCGGTGAGGTCACCCGTCCAGCCGTGCGGCACGTGGCCGTACGCCCAGAAGACCTGCTTGCCCTCGGGTGCCCGGGTGGGGTCGACGATGCTGGGCTGCACCGTGATGAGGAAGGGCGGGTCGGGTGCGCGGCCCTCCCGGAACACCGCGCGCAGGGCGGAACCGATCTCCGCGCTGTCCGCGCCGATCTGCACGGTGCCGGCGCGGCGGGCCTCGGGGGCGGTCCACGGCACCGGGCCGTCCAGCGCATAGTCGATCTTGAAGACGCCGGGGCCGTAGCGGTAGCCCTCGTAGTAGCGGCCGAAACCGGCGATGCGGGCCAGGGCGGTGGGTGAGGTGTCGAAGACGTACGCGCGCGCGGGCGGCAGGTCGTCCAGGCGCTTGACCTCGTAGTCGGTGTGCACACTGCCGCCGAGGTCCGTCAGGTAGGCGGCGAGGGCGTCGGAGATCGACTGGGAGCCGCCGCGGGCCACGGGCCAGCCGCGGGCGTGCGCGGACAGCGCGAAGACCAGGCCGATGGCGCCGGTGGCGAAGCCGCCGAGCGGGGCCATGACGTGGGCGACGAGGCCGGCGAAGAGCGTCCTGGCGCGCTCGTCGCGGAAGCGGCGCATCAGCCAGGTCGAGGGCGGCAGCCCGGCCAGTCCGAACCGGGCGAGGGTGACCGGGTCGCGCGGCAGCGAGGTGAGCGGCAGGGACATGAAGTCGCGGGCCAGGGTGTCCCACCGGGTGAGGAAGGGCGCGACGAGCCTGCGGTACGCCCCCGCGTCGTGCGGCCCGAAGGAGGCGGCTGTCTGGGCGACGGACCGGGCGAGCACGGCGGCCGTGCCGTCCGGGAAGGGGTGCGCCATGGGCAGGTCGGCGTGCAGCCACTCCAGGCCGTACCGCTCCAGCGGCATCGCTCGGAAGGCGGGCGAGTTGATGGCGAGGGGGTGGGCCGCCGAGCAGGGGTCGTGGTGGAAGCCGGGCAGGGTGAGCTCTTCCGTGCGGGCTCCCCCGCCGACGGTGTCGCGAGCCTCGAAGAGGGCGACGGAGAAGCCGCGGCGGGCCAGCTCCACGGCGGCCGTCAGGCCGTTCGGTCCCGCACCCACCACGACCGCATCGAGCATCGACGGCACCTTCGGACCCCTTCGTCAGCCGATGGCCACTCGGCTTCAGCATATGCCGGGACACCGGCGGTGCCCGGCGCGGGTGGGGTCGGCCGGGTGACGCGGGCGCCCGTCGGGCCGGGGTGCGCGGCAGCTCCACCACCGGGCCGGCTGTCAGACGGAGCTGTGCAGCAGCCGCATCACCCGGCGGGCCGTGGCCGCGTCCCGGGCCGCGGTGAACGGCAGGGCGTTGCCGCCCGTGATACGGAACGGCTCGCCCGCAAGCGTGCGGTGGGCGCCGCCCGCCTCCTCGACCAGCAGCAGGCCTGCGGCGTGGTCCCAGGCCGCCTCCCAGGAGAACGCGGTGGCGTCCAGCTCGCCCCGGGCGACGGCCAGATACTCCAGCCCCGCCGAACCGCAGGAGCGCGGTGCGACGCCCTGCGTCCACAGGCCGAGCAGGGCGCGCTTCTGCTCGTCCGTGGTGAAGTCCGGGTGGGAGGTGGCGACGCGCAGGTCCCGGCCGGGGGCGGGGGCGCCGGCCTGCAGCGGCTCGCCGTCCAGGAAGGCGCCCTTGCCCCGTACGGCCGTGGCCAGTTGGTCGCGGTACGGCGCGTACGTCCAGGAGGCGACCGTGACGCCGTGCCGGGCGAGCGCGACCAGCGTGCAGAAGCCGTCGTCGCCGTGCACGAACTGCCGTGTGCCGTCGACCGGATCGACGATCCAGACCGGCGCGTCGCCCTGGATCGCCTCGTACGCCGCCGGGTTGGCGTGCACCGCCTCCTCGCCGATCACGACGGAGCCGGGCAGGAGGGCGCCGAGCTTCTCGGTCAGGTACAGCTCCGCCAGGCGGTCGGCGTCGGTCACCAGGTCGTGCGGTCCGCTCTTCTGGTCGACCTCGTGCGCGGCGAGCCGGCGGAAGCGGGGCAGGATCTCGGCGGCGGCCGCCTTGCGGACGGCTTCCTCGACGTCGGCGGAGTGGCGGGTGACGAACGCGTCGAGAAACTCGTCGGTGGTTTCCGTGTCTTCGATCATGCCTCCATGAGAGCACGTGGCGCTGACAATCCCCGCCCGGGTGGTGGACACCGGGTGGAATCGGGATGAAGAAGCGGGGCGCGACAGACGACTGCCGGCTGTCGGTTGCCGACTGCTGACTGCTGACTGCTGACTGCTGACTGCTGACTGCTGACTGCTGACTGTCGACGAGATACCGTCGACAATTTGACGGTCAGCGGCCCACCGCATACCCCTGCATCCCCCGAGGATTGGCTCCTGCCGACAGGATCCCGCTGTCCGGATCCCGCGCCACCGCGCACAGCCGCCCCTCCGACCAGCCCGGACCGACCGTGACGTCGTGCCCCCGGCGCCGGAGTTCCTCGATGACCCCCGGGTCGAGGCGGGACTCGACGGTCACGCTGCCGGGACGCCTGCCGCGCGGGTGGAAGGAGCTGGGGAAGCTGTCGTTGTGCCAGTTCGGGGCGTCGATGGCGCCCTGGAGGTCGAGGCCGCCGCGGACCGGGGCGCGCAGGGCGACGGCCAGGAGGAAGTGCAGCTGCCACTGGTCCTGCTGGTCGCCGCCGGGGGTGCCGAAGGCCATGACCGGCACCCCGTCGCGCAGGGCGATCGAGGGGGTGAGGGTGGTGCGGGGGCGGCGGCCGGGGGTGAGGGAGTTCGGCAGGCCCTCCTCCAGCCAGGTCATCTGCAGCCGGGTGCCGAGCGGGAAGCCGAGTTCGGGCACGACCGGGTTGGACTGGAGCCAGCCGCCGCTGGGCGTGGCGGCGATCATGTTGCCCCAGCGGTCGACGACGTCGAGGTGGCAGGTGTCGCCGCGGGTGCCGCCGTGCGTGGTGACCTCGGGCTCGCCCGGCATTTTAAGGACGGTCGGCTCGCCCGCCCCCCTGGGGTGGAAGCCGGGCTCTCCGGCGGCCACCGCGCCCGCCCGCGCGGGCAGCCGGGGGACACGTCCGCCGGGGCTGCCGGGGCGCAGGTCGTGGGATGCCTCCGGGCCGATGAGCGTCCGCCGCTCGGCGTTGTAGGCGTCCGACAGCAGGTCGTCGAGCGGCACCTCGGCCGCGTCCCCGTACCAGGCCTCCCGGTCGGCCATGGCGAGCTTGCAGCCCTCGATCAGCAGGTGGACGTAGTCGGCGGAGCCGTACGGGGGCAGCTCGGGCGGGAGCAGGGCGAGCTGCTGGAGGAGGGCGGGGCCCTGGCTCCAGGGGCCGGCCTTGCACAGGGTCCAGCCGTGCCAGTCGTAGGTCGCGGGGGTCTCGTAGGTCGCGGACCAGGCGGCGAGGTCGGCGCCGGTGAGGGTGCCGGTGTGCCGTTCGCCGCTGGTGTCCGGGGTGGGCCGGGCGGCCTGCCGTACCAGCGCCTCGGCGATGAAGCCGGAGCGCCACACCTCTCGCGCGGCCTCGATGCGGGCCTCCCGGTTCCCGGGCCCTGCGGTCTCGGCCAGCAGCCGCTTCCAGGTGGCGGCGAGGGCGGGGTTGCGCAGCAGCGCGCCGGGCCGGGGCGGCTGCCCGCCGGGCAGGTAGACCTCCGCCGACGAGGTCCACTCCGTCTCGAACAGCTCCCGTACGCTCTCCACGGTCGCGCCGACGTTCTCCACGGGCGCGTGCCCGTGCTCGGCGTACCCGATGGCGTACTTCAGGACGTCGTCGAGGGTCTTGGTGCCGTGGTCGCGCAGCAGGAGCAGCCAGGCGTCGAAGGCGCCCGGGACGGCGGCGGCGAGGGGGCCGGTGCCGGGTACGAGGTCGAGGCCGAGTCCCCGGTAGTGCGCGACCGTCGCGCCGGCCGGCGCCACGCCCTGCCCGCACAGCACGCGGACCTCGCCGTCCGCCGGGGCGAGCAGGATGGGCACCTCGCCGGCGGGACCGTTCAGGTGCGGTTCCACCACATGCAGCACGAACGCGCCCGCGACGGCGGCGTCGTAGGCGTTGCCGCCGTCCTCCAGGACCGCCATCGCCGACTGGGACGCCAGCCAGTGGGTGGAGGAGACCATCCCGAAGGTGCCCTGGAGAGTGGGGCGAGTGGTGAACATATGGCGCAGGCTATCGAGTCGCCGTTGTCGGAGAGGAGGAAGCACGTATGCGCACACTCAGCCCGCTCAGGAGGGCCTGAGCCCTCGCGCCGGCCGTCGTGGCCGCGCTGGTCCGTGCGGGCCCCGCCCGTGCCGACACGGTGATCACGTCTAACCGGACCGGCACGAACAACGGCTACTTCTACTCGTCTCGACCGACGGCGGCGGATCGGGCCAGCAGTGGAGCGACCGGTACAAACTCAACATCGCCGTCACCGGCTCCAGCAACTGGACCGTCACGATGAACGTCCCCGGCCCCGGGAAGATCATCGCCCCACCTGGAACATCAGCGCCACCTACCCCAGCGCCCGGGTACTGACCGCCCAGCCCAACGGCAACGGCAACAACTGGGGCGTCACCATTCCGGGTCGTCGCGCCAGTCCTCGGCACCGCCCATGAGCCAGGCGACGTCCTCCACCCCGTACTGGCCCTCTGGGGTGAGGACCGCCTCGATGAACTCCTGCGGCTCTTCGGCGGGTTGGGCCAGCTAGGCGGTGGTGAAGAGGGCCCGTATGCGGTCCGCCCGTTCGGGCAGGTGGTACAGCGGGCCGAGCAGCGGCACCACGTCGTGGGACGTGTCGTCGGCGGGCAGCGCGCGGGCGTCCCCGGCGCGGACCGCGACACCGGGCAGCCGTGCGGCCTGCTCCGGATGGAGCGGTACGGGACCGACGAGTTCGACGGTGTACCCGTCCCGCGCCAGCCACTCCGCGTGCGCCCCGCCGCCCCCGCCCACGTCCAGTACGCGGGCGGGGGCAGCGGGCAGCAGACGTCGCAGCACGTCCTGGGTCCGCCAGAACTCCAGCCGCCCGCCGCCCTGCCGGATCCGGGCGTCCTCCTTGCCCTGCGCGCAGTAGGCGAGGATGTCGTCGCGGACGGCGGGGCGCCCGAGCCCGTCGAGGCCGGTCACGGATGATGAGGAGGTCGTGCGGCCGGCGTGCCGAACGGCACCCCACCGGAGCAAGCGGTTTCCCGGCGTTGTCCGTGCGCTCCCGCGCTCCCGGGCGCACCTGGCCGGTGACGGCCGTACGTCCGCAAAGCAGCTGTATGTCCGTAAGAGTCACAGCTCGTCAACAGCGCTCCAACGTCACTGCGCAGGCACGGAACGAGTTCGCACTTCCGCCTCACAGGGAGTCGTGTGACACTGTCGTCCCGTCCGCGGTGCGGACCCCCTCCGCACAACCCTTCCCCACGAGAAGTGCGCCGTGCGTTCTCTTCCTCTGCCGCTCGCCCTGACCGCGCGCCTGTCGCCGGTGGCCGTACTGGCCACGGCCGGCTGGGCGCTGGCGTCCGGTCCGTTCGCACCGGCGCCGGCCGCCGGGCATCAGCCGGTCCAGAAGACGGCCGGCCAGTCGCCCTCCGCGCCCTCGTCGACGGCGGTGCCGAAGACGTACGCCGCCGCGCCCGCGCCCTGCGCGAGCGTGGCCGAGAAGACCGTGAGGTCGCTGGTGCCCGGGGCCAAGACGGCCGGGAAGGAGATCCCGTCCACCGACAGCAAGCTGCGCCGCACCTGCTCCTGGAACGCGCTCAAGGGGTACGACTACCGCTGGCTCGACGTCTCCTTCGAGATCACGGAATCGGACCAGGCGGCACAGAAGGAGTACAAGGAGCGCATCGCGGAGAAAAGCGGCGGAGGGGATGTTTCGGGCGTCGGTGACGCCGGGTACTCCGTGGTGAACCTCACCACCGAGGACAAGCAGCAGACGCGCGAGGGCACGGTGCTGGTGCGGGTCTCCAACGCGCTGGTGATGGTCACGTACAACGGCAGCGACTTCGAGACGAGGAAGGCGCCCAGTACGGACGTCATCAACACGGGTGCCATCAAGGCGGCCAAGGACGCGGTGGCGGCCCTGGAGGGCGGCAAGAGCTGACCGCCCCCAGGCCCGGCAGGACCGTTCCGTCAGCGCCCGGTCTCCTTCCGCCCGGTCAGCAGCGTCAGCCCCAGATACAGCACCAGCGACGTGCCCAGGCCCACGGCCCAGCCGTAGTCGGCCAGCGAGGACAGCGCCGGGATGGGCCGGCCGTCGATCAGTGGTTTGAAGCCGGCGCCGCCGACGGCCAGCACGCCGCCGGCCACGAAGGCGACGACCGCCCGCCAGTTCCAGCCGCCGTCGTACCAGTACCGGCCGCCGGTGCGGTACAGGTCGGTCAGGTCCAGGCGGGTGCGGCGCAGGATCCAGTAGTCGGCGACGAGGATGCCGGCGACCGTGCCGAGCAGGCCGCCGACCAGGCCGAGCCAGGTGAAGATGTAGCCCTGCGGGTCGGAGTACAGCTTCCAGGGGAAGATCAGCACGCCGAGCACGCAGGTGGCGAGGGCGCCGGTGCGGAAACTGATCTTCCGCGGCGCGATGTTGGAGAAGTCGAAGGCCGGCGAGACCAGGTTGGCCGCGATGTTCACCGACAGGGTCGCCACCAGCACGGTCACCAGCGCGTACAGCAGGCCCACCACGCTGTCGGTCCGGGCGGCCAGCTGGACCGGGTCCCAGATCGGCTTGCCGTACACCGCCTGCGAGCCGGAGGTCACCAGCACGGAGAGGAAGGCGAAGAGCGTCATCGTGGTCGGCAGGCCGAGCGCCTGGCCCCAGGTCTGCGCCTTCTGGCTCCTGCCGTAGCGGGTGAAGTCCGGGATGTTCAGCGACAGCGTGGACCAGAAGCCGATCATGCCCATGAGGGAGGGCCAGAACAGCTTCCAGAAGCTGCCGCCCCAGCCGAGCTTGGACGGCTGGTCGAAGAGCGGGCCGAGACCGCCGGCCCTGCTGCTCATCCACCACAGCATCACGAAGGCGCCGACCAGCACGAACGGTGCCGCCCAGTTCTCGAAGCGGCGGATCGTCTCCATGCCCCGGTAGATGATCGCCACCTGGATCGCCCAGAAGATCGCGAACGACAGCCACATGGTCCAGGCGTAGCCGCCGATGTGCGAGGCGTTCGACCAGCTGTCCCCGATCAGCTTCCCGGCGAGGAAGTAGATGGCCTCGCCGCCGATCCAGGTCTGGATGCCGAACCAGCCGCACGCCACCAACGCCCTTACGACGGCGGGCAGGTTGGCGCCGCGCACGCCGAAGGAGGCGCGGGCGAAGACCGGGAAGGGGATGCCGTACTTCGGTCCCGCGTGCCCGGTGAGCAGCATCGGCACGAGCACGATCAGGTTGGCCAGGGCGATGGTGAACACCGCCTGCTTCCAGTCCATGCCCACCGCGATCAGCCCGGAGGCGAGGGTCCAGGAGGCCGTGTTGTGGGCCATGCCGACCCACAGCGCGGAGAAGTTGTACGTGGTCCAGGTGCGCCTCGCCACCGGGACCGGGAGCAGGTCCTCGTTGGCGTAGGGGCCGCTGGGCCGCGGCGCACCGGGGGCGATCTCCACCCGGCCGTCGGCGAGGGTGACTTGAGAGGTCGGCGGTATGGCCGTGGGAGCGGTGTCGGTCATGGGCAGGCCAATCGAATGAGGTGGGACGGGAGAGGCCGTGCGGGCATTCGCCCCTCCCCGGGGACGGCGGGGAGGGGTGACCAGGAGTGGGGGGCTCGGGGAGGGAACGGGGCGGGGTCAGGAGTTGACCGTGGGAATCACCGTCGCCCCGTAGGCGTCGATGACCGCTTCCTGCGCGTCGTGCATGTCGTACACCGCGAACTGGTCGACGCCCAGCTCGCGCAGGGCGTTCAGCTTCTCGATGTGCTTCTCGACCGGGCCGATGAGGCAGAACCGGTCGACGATCTCGTCGGGGACGAACTGGGTGTCGGGGTTGCCGCTGCGCCCGTGGTGGGCGTAGTCGTAGCCCTGGCGGGCCTTGATGTAGTCGGTGAGTTCGTCGGGTACGGCCGCGGAGTGCTCGCCGTACTTGGTGACCAGGTCGGCGACGTGGTTGCCGACCATGCCGCCGAACCACCGGCACTGCTCGCGCGCGTGGGCGAGCGCCTCGGGCGAGTCGTCCTCGGTGACGTACGCCGGGGCGGCGACGCAGATCCGCACCTCGGACGGGTCACGCCCGGCGGCGACCGCCGCGTCCTTGACGGCCTTCACCATGTACTCGGTCAGATACAGGTCGGCGAGCTGAAGGATGAACCCGTCGGCCTCCTCGCCGGTCATCTTCAGCGCCTTGGGGCCGTACGCGGCCATCCACACGGGCAGTTCGGCGCCCGGCTTGATCCACGGGAACCTGATCACCGTGCCGCCGAGGTCGGCCTCCTCGCCCCGGCCGAGCGCCCGGATGACCTTCATGGCCTCGCTGATGCGGGCAAGGGTGTTGGGCTTGCGGCCGGCGACGCGCATGGCGGAGTCGCCGCGGCCGATACCGCAGACGGTGCGGTTGCCGAACATGTCGTTGAGGGTGGCGAAGGTGGAGGCGGTGACCTCCCAGGTGCGGGTGCCCGGGTTGGTGACCATCGGGCCGACCTTCAGCGTCGAGGTGTTCGACAGGATCTGGCTGTAGATCACGAACGGCTCCTGCCACAGCACGGCGGAGTCGAAGGTCCAGCCGTGGGTGAAGCCGTTGCGCTCGGCCCGCTGCATCAGGCTGATGACGCGCGAGGCCGGCGGGTCGGTCTGCAGGACGAGTCCGAAGTCCATGGCGCCCTTCCTAGTGGAGGTACTGGCAGGTGGAGCGCGGGGTGTAGACGCCGTGGCCGGCACGTCCGGTGTACTCCCGCTCGGTGATGACGAGTTCGCCGCGCGAGAGCACGGTCTCGACGCGGCCGGTGACGCGCTTGCCCTCGTACGCCGAGTAGTCGACGTTCATGTGGTGCGTCTCGGCGGACATCACCTGCTCGGCGTGCGGGTCGTAGATGACGACATCGGCGTCGGCGCCCGGGGCGATGGTGCCCTTCTTCGGGTACAGGCCGAACATCCGCGCCGGGGTGGCGCAGGCGATCTCGATCCAGCGGCGGCGGGAGATGTTCCCGTCCAGCACGGCCTGGTGGAGCAGGTCCATGCGGTTCTCGACGCCCGGCAGACCGTTGGGGATCTTGGAGAAGTCGCCGCGGCCGAGTTCCTTCTGGCCCGTGAAGCAGAAGGGGCAGTGGTCGGTGGAGACGACCTGGAGGTCGTTGGTGCGCAGGCCCTTCCACAGCTGGGCCTGGTGCTCCTTGGGGCGCAGGGGCGTCGAGCACACGTACTTCGCGCCCTCGAAGTCCGGCTCGGCGAGGTTGTCGGTGGACAGGAACAGGTACTGCGGGCAGGTCTCGCCGAAGACGTTCAGCCCCTCGTCGCGCGCCCGGGCCAGCTCGGCGACCGCCTCCGTCGCCGAGACGTGCACGACGTACAGCGGGGCGCCCGCGACCTGGGCGAGCCTGATGGCGCGGTGGGTGGCCTCGGCCTCCAGCAGGGCCTTGCGGACCTCCCCGTGATACCTCGGATCCGTCTCCCCGCGCGCCAGTGCCTGCTCCACCAGCACGTCGATGGCGATGCCGTTCTCGGCGTGCATCATGATCAGCCCGCCGTTCTCGGCGGAGCGCTGCATGGCGCGCAGGATCTGGCCGTCGTCGCTGTAGAAGACGCCCGGGTAGGCCATGAACTGCTTGAAGGAGGTGACGCCCTCCTCCACCAGCAGGTCCATCTCCTTCAGCGTGTCCTGGTTCACGTCGGAGACGATCATGTGGAAGCCGTAGTCGACGGCGCAGTTGCCCTCGGCCTTGGCGTGCCAGGCGTCCAGGCCCTCGCGCAGGGAGTGGCCGACGCTCTGCACCGCGAAGTCGATGATGGTGGTGGTGCCGCCCCAGGCGGCGGCCCGGGTGCCGGTCTCGAAGGTGTCGGAGGCGAAGGTGCCGCCGAACGGCAGTTCCATGTGGGTGTGGCCGTCGACCCCGCCCGGGATGACGTACTTCCCGGTGGCGTCGATGACCCTCCCCCACCCTCCGGGCGGGGGTGCCCCCGTCTCGCTTCGCCCGGCGGTGAAGGCCTCGGCGGCCGGGGTGCCGGATGCGGCGAGGGCGGCGATGCGGCCGTCCTCGATCAGGACGTCGGCATGGATCTCGTCGGACGCGGTGATGACGAGGCCACCGCGGATGACGGTACGGCTCATGCTCCCTCTCCTACCGTGGTCAAGGCTGGGCTCCTGCGGGTCGGTGGGTACCGCCGGTCCGGCCCTCGTGCTCCGGACCGGCGGGTGTTCCGGTCGGCTACGGAGCGGTCAGCGGGGAGTACGCCTCGGGACGGCGGTCCCGGTAGAACTGCCAGCGGTCGCGGACATCGCGCAGCTCGGCCAGGTCCAGGTCGCGGACGACGAGTTCGGTCTCCTTGTCGCTCGCCACCTCGCCGACGAACTGGGCCTCCGGGTCGACGAAGTAGCTCGTGCCGTAGAAGTCGTTGTCGCCCAGGTCTTCCACGCCGACCCGGTTGATCGCGCCGACGAAGTACTCGTTGGCGACGGCCGCCGCCGGCTGCTCCAGCTGCCACAGGTAGCGGGACAGGCCGCGCGAGGTCGCCGACGGGTTGAAGACGATCTCGGCGCCCTCCAGGCCCAGGGCGCGCCAGCCCTCCGGGAAGTGCCGGTCGTAGCAGATGTAGACGCCGATCCTCCCGACGGCGGTGTCGAAGACGGGCCAGCCGGCGTTGCCGGGGCGGAAGTAGAACTTCTCCCAGAACCCGGGGACTTGGGGGATGTGGTGCTTGCGGTACTTGCCGAGGTAGGAGCCGTCGGCGTCGAGCACGGCCGCCGTGTTGTAGAGGACGCCGGGCTGCTCCTCCTCGTACATCGGCAGGATGAGGACCAGGCCGAGTTCCCTGGCGAGGGCCTGGAAGCGCCGCACGATCGGACCCTCGGGGATCTGCTCGGCGTACTCGTAGAACGCCTTGTCCTGCACCTGGCAGAAGTAGGGCCCGTAGAACAGTTCCTGGAAGCACAGGACCTGAGCACCCTGCGCGGCCGCGTCGCGGGCCGCCTGCTCGTGTACCTGGATCATCGATTCCTTGTCGCCGGTCCAGGCGGTCTGGAAGAGGGCGGCACGGATCACTCTGCTCATCGGGACCTCCGGTCGCTCGGTGTGCGGCGAGCCTAGAAAGCCTCAAGAGCTGGATTGAGTGGCAGCGTGTCACGTCTGCGGGCGGGCGGCGTGCCACCGTGTCACGTGTTGCCCGGCCCATGTTTCACCGCCGTTTTCCCAGGTCGTTCCATGTTTCACCCCTGTTGCGCGTCGTGCGCGAGGAGCGCGATGTGCACCGAGGCCGCCTGCTCGAAGTCGTCCAGGTCGACGCCGAGCCGCGTCTGTATCGCCTCCAGGCGGCGGTAGAGCGCGGGCCGGGAGACGTGGTGGAGCTGGGCGGTGCGGGACTTGTTGCGGCCGGTGGCGAGGTAGGTGCGCAGGACGTTCAGCAGGTCCTGGCCGGCGCCGCACAACAGCCCGTCCAGCTCCCGCTCGGCGAAGGACTGCACGTGCGGGTCGTCGCGCAGCAGCCGGATCAGGCCGCGCAGGTGGACGTCCCTGAGGCGGACGACGGCCGGGAGGTCGAGGACGGCCGAGGCGTCGGCCACGGCGTCGGCGACGTGCTGGGCCTCGCGCAGGCCGGCGGGTACGTCGTCCCAGACGGTCCGCGGGTCGGCGGCGGCGACCACGGCGGGGGCCACCCCGGACTCGGTGCGCAGCCGGGCCGCGAAGTGCGCCGTGAGCGCCTCGGCGTCCTGGTCCCGGGCGAGGCTGAGCAGGACGGCGGTGGCACCGTCGGCGAGCTCGGCGACGAGTCCGGGAAGGCCCAGCAGCCTCAGGAAACGGTCGAGTTGGGCCGGCTCCGCGTCCCGGACGACCAGCGGCACGAAGGTGCGCCGGTTGACCGGCAGCCCGGCCGCGCGCGCCCGGGGCAGCAGCTGTCGCGCGGGTACGACGCCGGAGACCAGGTCGGTCAGCAGGCTCTGCGCGGACTGTTCCTCCCAGGTGTGGGCGGAGCCGCCGCCGAGCATGCGGTGCAGGACGAGGGCCTCGGCGGCGCGGTCGGCGAGCAGCCGCCCGGTGGCGGTGTCCCCCCGGTATCCGCACAGCATGATCCAGCCCCACCGCTCCCCGCGCCCGGCCAGGTCGGCGCGGATCCAGCCGTCGCCCTCGCTGCCGCCGGCCTGCCGGGCGATGCGCTCCCAGTCGCGCAGCACGTCGTCCACCGCGGACCGCTCCCCCGCCGTGGCCAGGACGCGGTGGGCGAGGTTGGTGACCACGACGGGGCAGCCGCTGTGCTGGGCCACCTCGTCGAGCAGCCGTTGCAGCGGGGCGCCCGCGGTGATCAGCCCGGTGAAGGCGGTGCGTACGGCCTCCGACAGGCTCACGGCGGCGAACTTCCGCCGCACGAGCCTGGACTGCACCTCCTCGGTCAGCTCGGCGAACGGGAACGGCCGGTGCAGGACGACCAGGGGCAGCCCGCACCGCTCGGCGGCCCGGCGCATCACGTCCGGCGGGGCCGGGAAGGCTCGGCCCAGGCCCAGCACGACGGCCGCGGCCTCCGCGCGGTGCAGCGACTGGATGTACTCGGCCTGCTTGCCCTCGTCACCGGCGAGCAGCACGCCGGTGGTGAGCACCATCTCGCCGCCGCTGAGCATGACGCCGACGTCGGGGGCCTCGGCGACGTGCACCCAGCGCACGGGCCGGTCGAGCTGGCCGGCGCCGGCCACCACCTCCGGCTCCCCGGCGAGCACCCGCTCCAGGGTGAGGACCTGGCGGACCGACAGGGCGGGTTCCAGGGCCTGAAGGGTCTCGAAGGTGGTGGTGGCCATGGCCTTGTTCCCTTGCTCAAGTGCCGCTGGGCGCGGCCGGGTCCGTGCTACCGGGTGCTCCTCAGAGCGCGTTCGAGGATCGCGGCGCCCTCCTCCGCCTCCGCGACGGTCAGGGACAGCGGTGGTGCGATGCGCAGGGCGCTGGTGTTGTGGCCGCCGCCCTTGCCGAGGAGCAGCCCGTCCGCGCGGGCCGCCTCCAGCACCGCGGCGGCGGCCTCGGGGTCGGCCCGGTCGGTGCCGGGCCTGACGAGCTCGACGCCGATCATCAGTCCGCGCCCGCGTACCTCCCGTACGCCGGGCAGCTGGGCGGCGACGGCCCGCAGCCGCTCGATGAGCAGCCCGCCGACGCGCCGGGCGTTGCCCTGGAGGTCGTGTTCGAGGAGGTACGCGAGGTTGGCGAGCCCCGCCGCCATGGTGATCTGGGTGCCGCCGAACGTCGAGATGCTGTTGGCGTCCAGGCAGTTCATGATCTCGGCGCGGGCGACGACACCGCCGATGGACATGCCGTTGCCGATGCCCTTGGCGAAGGTGAGGATGTCGGGCGGTCCGCTCTGGCCGTGCGCCTGCCAGCCCCAGAAGTGGTCGCCGGTGCGGCCCCAGCCGGTCTGCACCTCGTCGGCGATCCAGAGGACGTCCCGCTCGCGCAGGACCTCACTGAAGGCGGCGTACAGGCCGTCGGGCGGGGAGGTGAAGCCGCCGACGCCCTGGACGGGCTCGGCGATCAGCGCGGCGGGCGGGCGGGTGTGGCCGAGGAGGTCTTGCAGGTCCTCGACGCAGGCGGCGATGAAGTCGGCGTCGCTCAGCCCGGCGTACGGGCCGCGGGTGCGGACACCGCCGTGGACGTACAGGGTCTGCAGCGGGGACAGCGAGGTCGGGGACCAGCCGCGGTTGCCGGTGATGCCGACCGCGCTGAAGGAGCGGCCGTGGTAGCTGTTGCGCATCGCCAGGATCGTGTTGCTGCGCCGGTAGGCGGTGGCGAGCAGCAGGGCGGTGTCGTTGGCCTCGGTGCCGGAGGTGGTGAAGAAGACGCGGGCGTCCGGGATGCCGCTCAACTGGGCGATCCGCTCGGCGAGTTCGACCATCGGCCGGTTGAGGTAGAGGGTGGAGGAGTGGATGATCCGCCCGGCCTGCTCGCTCACCGCCTTCGTCACCTCGGGCAGCGCGTGCGCGGTCATCGTGGTGAGGATGCCGCCGAAGAAGTCGAGGTACCGGTTGCCGTCGGCGTCCCAGACGTACCGGCCCTCGCCGTGCGTGATCTCGATCGGGTCCTCGTAGTAGAGGGCGAGCCAGTCCGGGAGGACGGCCCGGTGGCGGCCCAGCAGGTCCTTGGTCACGGCCGCACCAGCCCTTCGTAGGCGTCGGGGCGGCGGTCGCGGTAGAACGCCCACGTCTGCCGCACCTCTTCGATGAGATCGAAGTCGAGGTCGCGGACGAGGAGTTCCTCCTTGCTGTCGCCGGCGGTCGCGCCGACGAACTGGCCGCGCGGGTCGACGAAGTAGCTCGTGCCGTAGAAGTCGTTGTCGCCGTACTCCTCGACGCCGACCCGGTTGATCGCGGCGACGAAGTACTCGTTGGCGACGGCCGCCGCCGGCTGTTCCAGCCGCCACAGGTGGGAGGAGAGCCCGCGGTGGGTGGCGGACGGGTTGTACACGAGCTGGGCGCCGTTCAGGCCGAGTTGCCGCCAGCCCTCCGGGAAGTGCCGGTCGTAGCAGATGTAGACGCCGACCTTGCCGACGGCGGTGTCGAAGACGGGCCAGCCGAGGTTGCCCGGCTTGAAGTAGTACTTCTCCCAGAAGCCCTTGACCTGCGGGATGTGGTGCTTGCGGTACTTGCCGAGGTAGGAGCCGTCGGCGTCGATCACGGCCGCGGTGTTGTAATAGAACCCGGACTGCTCGATCTCGAACACCGGGACGACCATCACCATGCCGGTCTCGCGGGCCAGTTCCCGCATACGACTGACGGTCGGCCCGTCGGGGACCGGCTCGGCCCAGTGGTAGTGCTCCGGCTCCTGGACCTGGCAGAAGTAGGGGGTGTTGAAGACTTCCTGGAACCCGATCACCTTGGCGCCCTGCCGGGCCGCCTCGCGGGCGTGCTCCTCGTGTTTCGCCACCATGGACGCGGTGTCCCCGGTCCAGGTGGCCTGGACCAGTGCGGCGCGGACGACGTTCGCCATGAGCTGCTCCTTCGACGGGACGTTCATCCCTCTACGCCCGTAGACGCAGGCCGTAGAGGGACGAACGTAAGCCTGCCGGACGGCCTTGCCAAGACCATCGTCGTCAACCCGCTGAGTCGATCGCGTTTCGCACTCCAGTGGGTGATCGGCACCGGCGGGCGGGGATGACGGTCAGGCGGTGAAACCGGCGACGCGGACGGCGTGGAGCAGGTCCCAGTGGCGCTCCTCCGAGACGCCCCGCGCGGCCTCCAGCAGCAACGGTACGAGACGCCGGGGGTCGGCGGCGACACTGCGGGCGGCCTCCTCCGGGGTGCGGACGCGCACGTAGGCGTCCAGCAGGGCCCGCACCTCGCGCCCGCGGCCCTCGGTGTCCAGCGCGAGCACCGCCTCGCCGATCTCGGCGGCCGGCCGGGCGACGCCCTGCCGCAGGATCTGCTCCCCGTCGGCGGACCGTCCCGCCGCATCCAGCGCGTCGGCCGCGGCGACCAGCCGGTCGGCGGGCAGCGAGGCGGCCTCCCACAGCAGGGTCGCCCAGTCGGCGCCCAGCCCGGCACGCTGGAGCCCGTCCGCGAGCAGCGGGAAACGGGTGGCGGGCCAGTACGCCACCTCGATCAGCAGCGCGTGCGCCTCGCCGCTGCGCCCCTCGGCGCGCAGCCGTACGAGCGCCTCCACGGCCCCCGCGACGGCCCGCCCCGCCTCCGCGTCCACCGGCTCGGCCCGCGGTTCGTGCGACGGAACGTCCTCGGCGGCTCGGGCGAACCGGGCACCGCGCGGGGTACGACGGCCGGCGGGCCCCGGCTCGGCGGCCGGCGGTGGCGCCGGGGCCTGCGGTACGGCGGTCGGCGGGACCTCGTCCTCGGCCATCCCGGCGAAGCGGGCACTGCCTCGGCGGCGCTTGCGTTGCCTGGTGGGTTCGGGCGCGGGGGCGGGCTGCGCGGCCGGTGCGGGGGGCGGGCCGTCGGTCCCGGTGGGCCGGGGCCGCGCGGGGTGCTCGTGACCGGCGGGCGGCGCCTGGGCAGCGCCCCGGAAGGGGTCGAAGGCGGAGGCTCGCGCGGCGGGGTCGGCGGCGGCCCGCGGGGCGGCCCCGGGAGTACGGGGAGTGGGGACCGGTGTGCCGTGGTCGTGGAGGGTGCCGTCCGGGGCGCCGGACTGCGGGGCATCGCCCGGGACGCGAGAGGGCCCGTCCTCGGAACGGTCGGAGGTGGTGGGGCCCGACCCGGTCCGTGCCGACGGCATGCGCAGCGGTCCACCGGACGCATGGCCGCTCGCGGCCGGCCCGGTGCCTCCCGGCCCGGCCGAGGGCCCCTCGGACCGCCCCTGCCGGAACCCGTCCCCCACCCGGAGCACACCGCCCTCGGTGCCCCGCCGGTCGGCCGCCGTACCGCGCATCGCCCGCTGCTCCAGGCCGGTTATCCGGGACCGGAGTTCCGCGCACCGCGCGGTGGCGCGTTCGTGGTCGTCGCGGGCCCAGGCGAGGTCGCGGCGGAGGGCGTCGGCCTCCTCGCGGGTGGTGGCCGACTCGAGCAGCCGGCCCAGTCCGGCCAGCCGCTCGGCGGCGTACCGCTGCTCGCGCAGCATCACGTCGAGCCGGTCGCCCAGTGCGTCCCGGGCGCCGGGCCGGGCGTCGCAGGCGGCGAGGGCGGCCGCGTGCAGAACGCGGGCCCGTTCCTTCTCTGCGCCCGCCGCCGCGGCACCGTACGCCACCGCGAGGTCCTGCAGGAGCGCCTCCACCACGTCCCACGGCGGCACCTCCCGCCCGTCGAGGCAGGCCCGCATGCCGTCGGGATCGCGCTGCCAGAACACCCCGCACCAGCCGCCGCCCTGATCCAGGTGTGCCAGCAGACCGTCCAGGTAGTTCGCGAACTCCCGCATGCTCCCAGGGAGTTGATCAACAGCCATCGCCCAACTCCCGCCAGACCGGAGCGCTCCGGTTCCGTAGGCAACACCAGGTGTGTTACAGGGGTGCTACGCACAGTTTTCCACGGGAGTGCGAGTGCCTCATTACGCGATCTTGACCGTTGCGCGTCACACCACGGCCGGCGTGCACAGCTCGGCCAGCGTGTCCATCGACAGCCCGAGCGCCCGGGCCAGCGCGGCCACCGTGAAGAACGCCGGGGTCGGGGCCCGGCCGGTCTCGATCTTGCGGAGGGTCTCGGCCGAGACGCCCGCCACGGCGGCGACGTCCGTCATGCTCCGGGCGCCGCGCGCCTCGCGGAGCAACCGCCCGAGCCGCTCGCCGCGTTCGCGTTCTTCAGGAGTGAGAGGGGTGCGCACCATGCCGTCATTCTAATACCGGTATAGTAATTGGCATGGTGGAGCTGAAGACAGACACGTCGATCGACGCGATGCACGCGGCGGGCCAGGTCGTCGGGCGGGCCCTGACGGCCGTACGGGAGGCCGCGGACGTCGGTGTCACTCTGCTGGAACTGGACGAGGTGGCCCGCGAGGTGCTGCGCGAGGCGGGTGCCTCGTCGCCGTTCCTCGGCTACCGCCCCTCCTTCGCCCCGACACCCTTCCCCGCGGTCATCTGCGCCTCGGTCAACGACGCGATCGTGCACGGCATCCCGAACCGCTACCGTCTGCGCGACGGCGACCTGGTCTCCATCGACTGCGGCGCCCAACTGGACGGCTGGGCCGGCGACTCGGCGATCAGCTTCACCGTGGGCCGCCCGCGCCCGGCGGACCTGCGCCTCATCGAGACCGCCGAGCGCGCCCTGGCGGCGGGCATCGGGGCGGCGGTCGTCGGCAACCGCATCGGCGACATCGCCCACGCCGTCGGCACGGTGTGCCGGGCGGCGGGTTACGGCATTCCCGAGGGCTTCGGCGGCCACGGTATCGGCCGCCGCATGCACGAGGATCCGCCGGTCCCGAACGAGGGCCGCCCGGGCCGCGGCCTCCCCCTGCGCCACGGCATGGTCCTCGCCATCGAGCCCATGCTGATCGGAGGCGGAACGGACGGCTACCACGAGGCCCCCGACGGCTGGACCCTCCGCACGAACGACGGCTCCCGCGCGGCCCACGCGGAGCACACGGTGGCCGTCACACGGACGGGCCCGCGCATTCTCACGCAACGGTAGAACAGCCTCCGAGGGCGCGGGGCCGTACCGATATGCGGCCCCGCCGCGTGGACCCGGCAAGCCCCGTCAAGCAGCACCCGCGAATCGACCAGGCGCCCCCAAACCGCAGACACTCCGAACATGCCGCCCCAAACAGAACATGTCATCGTGGCATGAGCGCACCCCAACCCGGTTACCCGGCGGGAGCCAGTCGTCAGCGAAGGAAACGGAAACGATGACCAGCGGCTTCATCGGCCCGGAGGGCGACCCCTTCGGCGAATTCCTCGCCCGCTTCTTCGGCGGAGCCGGCCCCCACCCGGGCCCCCGCCAGATCGACATCGGCCGGCTGCTGAGCCAACCGGCCAGGGAGATGGTGCGCGGCGCCGCCCAGTACGCCGCCGAGCACGGCAGCCGGGACCTGGACACGCAGCACCTGTTGCGCGCGGCACTCGCCGCCGAGCCCACCCGGAGCCTGCTCAGCCGGGCGGGCGCGGACCCGGACTCGCTCGCCACGGAGATCGACGAGCGGTCCGGCCCGGTGCAGCATCCGCCGGGCGAGGCGCCGCCGCCGACGTCGCTGTCCCTGACCCCGGCCGCCAAGCGGGCCCTGCTGGACGCGCACGACCTGGCCCGGTCGCGCGGTGCCGGTTACATCGGCCCGGAGCATGTGCTCAGCGCGCTGGCCGCGAACCCGGACTCGGCCGCCGGGCACATCCTGAACGCGGCCCGGTTCGCCTCCTCCTCCGGCATGCCGCCCGAGGCGCCGGAGGCCACCCAGACCCGCGCCGAGCGGCGGCGGCCCACGTCGACGCCGACGCTGGACAAGTACGGCCGCGACCTGACCGACCTGGCCCGGCAGGGACGCATCGACCCCGTGATCGGGCGGGACGACGAGATCGAGCAGACCATCGAGGTGCTCTCCCGGCGCGGCAAGAACAACCCGGTGCTGATCGGTGACGCGGGCGTCGGCAAGACCGCGGTCGTCGAGGGGCTGGCCCAGCGGATCGCCGACGGGGACGTGCCCGACGTCCTCCTCGGACGCCGCGTCGTCGCCCTGGACCTGACCGGGGTGGTCGCGGGCACCCGCTTCCGCGGCGACTTCGAGGAGCGGCTGAACAACATCGTCGGCGAGATCCGCGCCCACTCCGACCGGCTGATCGTCTTCATCGACGAGCTGCACACCGTCGTCGGCGCCGGTGGTGGCGGCGAGGGCGGGGCGATGGACGCGGCCAACATCCTCAAGCCCGCGCTGGCCCGCGGCGAGCTGCACGTCGTCGGCGCGACCACGCTGGAGGAGTACCGGCGCATCGAGAAGGACGCGGCGCTGGCCCGCCGGTTCCAGCCGATCCTGGTGCCCGAGCCGACGGTCGCGGACGCGATCGAGATCCTGCGCGGCCTGCGCGACCGGTACGAGGCCCACCACCAGGTCCGCTACACCGACGAGGCGCTGGTGGCCGCCGTGGAGCTGTCCGACCGCTATCTCGCCGACCGCCGTCTGCCGGACAAGGCGATCGACCTGATCGACCAGGCGGGCGCCCGGGTGCGGCTGGGTGCCCGGACGAAGGGCACGGACGTACGCGCCATGGAGCGCGAGGTCGAGCAGCTGACACGGGACAAGGACCAGGCCGTCGCGGACGAGCAGTACGAGCAGGCCACGCAGCTGCGCGACCGGATCACCGAACTGAAGCGGCGGATCGAGGAGTCCACCGGCACCGACGAGGCCGACGAGGGCCAGCACCTGGAGGTGACGGCCGAGGCCATCGCCGCGGTGGTGTCCCGGCAGACCGGCATCCCGGTCAGCCGTCTCACGCAGGAGGAGAAGGAGCGGCTGCTGGGCCTGGAGGAGCACCTGCACCAGCGGGTGGTCGGCCAGGACGAGGCGGTGAGCGTGGTCGCCGAGGCGGTGCTGCGCTCGCGTGCCGGGCTGGCCAGCCCCGACCGGCCGATCGGCAGCTTCCTGTTCCTGGGCCCGACCGGTGTCGGGAAGACCGAGCTGGCCCGGGCGCTGGCGGAGGCGCTGTTCGGCAGCGAGGACCGGATGGTCCGGCTGGACATGAGCGAGTACCAGGAGCGGCACACCGTCTCCCGCCTGGTCGGCGCCCCGCCCGGGTACGTCGGCCACGAGGAGGCCGGCCAGCTCACCGAGGTGGTGCGCCGGCACCCGTATTCGCTGCTGCTGCTCGACGAGGTGGAGAAGGCGCACCCGGACGTCTTCAACATCCTGCTGCAGGTCCTGGACGACGGGCGGCTGACCGACTCGCAGGGCCGCACGGTGGACTTCACCAACACGGTCATCGTGATGACCAGCAACCTCGGCTCGGAGGCGATCACCCGGCGCGCTGCCGGGGTCGGGTTCGGGCCGCCGGGCGAGGAGGCCGACGAGGAGGCGCGGCGGGAGCGGATCCTCAGGCCGCTGCGCGAACACTTCCGGCCGGAGTTCCTCAACCGCATCGACGAGATCGTCGTCTTCCGCCGGCTCACCGCCGACCAGTTGCGGCGGATCACCGACCTGCTGCTGGAGAAGACCCGCCGGCTCCTGCACGCGCAGGGCGTCACGGTCGAGTTCACCGACGCGGCCGTGGGCTGGCTCGCCGAGCGCGGCTACGAGCCGGAGTACGGCGCCCGGCCGCTGCGCCGCACCATCCAGCGCGAGGTCGACAACCAGCTCTCGCGGCTGCTGCTCGACAGCCGGATCGGGGAGGGCAGCCGCGTGACAGTGGACGTGGAGGACGGGCGGCTCGCGTTCCGTACCGCGGACCTGGCCGAGAGGCCGCCCGCCCCCGAGCTGTGAGCCCGGCCTACGGCGCCGGGGCCACCACCATCGCCGAGCCGCCGCCGCGCCGTACCTTCTCGGCGGCGGCCAGCCACTCCCCGTTCGGCAGTCGCTGCACGCCGGTGGCCGCGCCGATCTCGGGGTTGAGCGAGAAGGAGTGCCCGATGGCCTCCAGCTTGCCGCGCAACTCGCTGTTGTAGAGGGCTGGTTCGAGTTCGGTCTTGGCCGCGTTGCGCTGGCTGGCGCGGGGTGCGGCGATGGCGTCGACCAGGGGAAGGTGCCGGTCGAGGAACTCCGTCAGGGTCTGCAGCACGGTGGTGATGATGGTCGCGCCGCCGGGTGAACCCAGCGCCACCACCGGCTTGTTGTGCCTGTCGAGCACGATGGTGGGCGAGATCGAGGACCGGGGCCGCTTGCCGGGGCCCGGGAGGTTCGGGTCGTGCACGGCCGGGTTGGCCGGGGCGAAGGAGAAGTCGGTCAGCTCGTTGTTGAGGATGAACCCGCGGCCGGGCACGGTGATGGCGCTGCCGCCGGTCTGCTCGATGGTGAGCGTGTAGGAGACGACGTTGCCCCACTTGTCGGCGACGGTGAGGTGGGTGGTGTTCTCCCCCTCGTACGTGGTCGGGGCCGCCGTCCCGCCGGAGCCGCAGGCGGCCGGGTGGCGCGGGTCACCCGGGGCGAGCGGGCTGGTGAGGACCGCGTCGTCCGCGATCAGGCAGGCACGCGAGTCGGCGTACTTCTGCGACAGCAGCTGCTTGGTCGGCACGTCCTCGAAGGCGGGGTCGCCGACCCAGCGCCCGCGGTCGGCGAAGGCGATGCGGCTCGCCTCGGTGAAGTGGTGCAGGTACTGCACCTCGCTCGCCTTCGTGAGGTCCGTGTCCTCCAGGATGTTGAGGGCCTCGCCGACCGTGGTGCCGCCCGAGGAGGAGGGGGCGATGGAGTACACCTTCAGGCCGTGGTACGAGGTCTTCGTGGGCGCCTGCAGCTTGGCGCGGTAGGCCGCGAGATCCTTGGCGGACAGTTTGCCGGGGCGGGCGTTCCAGCCCGAACCCCTGTCGGCCGGCGGGTTGTTGACGGTGTGGACGATGTCCTCGCCGAGGTCGCCGTGGTAGATCGCGCCGACGCCCTTCTTCGCCAGCTCCTCGTAGGTGCGGGCGAGATCGGGGTTCTTGAAGGTGGAGCCGACGACCGGGAGCTTTCCGTTCGGCAGGAACAGCTCGGCGGTGGCCGGGAAGTAGCGGAAGCGGGTCTCGTTGGACGCCGTCTGCGAGCGGAAGGTGTCGTCGACGGTGAAACCGTCGCGGGCGATCCGCTCGGCGGGCCCCAGGACCGTGCCGAGCTTCTTGCTGCCCCACTCGTCCAGTGCCGTCTGCCAGGTCGCGGGGGTGCCGGGCGTACCCACGCTCAGGCCGCTGCTGACGGCGTCGGCGAAGGCCAGGGGCTTGCCGTTCTCGACGAACAGGTGGGAGTCAGCGGTCAGCGGCGCGGTCTCGCGGCCGTCGATCGTGTGCACCGTGCGGGACTTGGCGTCGTAGTAGACGAAGTAGCCGCCTCCGCCGATGCCGGCGGAGTAGGGCTCGGTGACGCCGAGCGCGGCGGCCGTGGCGACGGCGGCGTCGACGGCGTTGCCGCCCTTCCTCAGCACCTCGATGCCGGCGGCGGAGGCGTCCGCGTCGACGCTGGCGACGGCACCGCCGTAGCCGACGGCGACCGGGACCTTCGCCGGGGCCGCGCCCGCGGTGGAGGGTGGCCCCGCCGCTCCCACCGACACCACGGCGGCCGAGACCGCGAGAACCGACAGTTTCCGTGCGACAGGGCGACGCATCCGCACCTCCAGCCAGAGACCGTCCGCGCAGCTTAGTGTATCGCCATGATCCCGTCAGGACCGTCTCGAACAGGGGTCCGTCCGAACCGCTAGCATGCGCGGCCATGAACGACGACGTGCGCAACATCGTCCTGGGTGTCGTGGCCGCCGGAATCAGCGCCTCGCTGGGCTGGCTGGCCCGTACATACCTGTGGAAGCGGAAGCTCCGCCGCAAGCAGGCCTTCTTCGGGCTCCCGGAGAACTCGGAGTCGCTGCTCGTCGTCAACCGCGACCCGGCCACCGCCGAGCCCGCGGTCCACCGCTTCGACGTGTTCGCGCTCCTGGAGCTCTCCGCGCTCATCAAGGACTGCGGCGCCCACATCCAGATGGTCACCCAGGACACGGCCCAGCAGGGCTTCGGCGAGCGCACCGAGTTCTGCGTCGGCGGGCCGGCCTCGAACCGCCGTATGGCCGCCCACCTCTCCTCCCTGCTGCCCGGCGTCCGCGTGAACGTCGAGGGCGAACCTGGCCCGGACCGGGGCGCGTTCCAGGTCGGCAGCGAGCGGTACCGGATGGAGCCGGGGCACAGCGAGTACGTGCTCCTCGCCCGGCTCACCGCCGGGGAGCGGCGCGAGGCGCGTCCGGTGTTCCTCTTCTGCGGGCAGCGCGCGATCACCAACCAGGCGGCGACCCGCTATCTCGCCCGCAACCACGAGCGGCTGGCCCGCAAGCACGGCAACGCCTCCTTCGTGCTGCTGCTGAAGGTGGTCAACTCGCAGGCGTACGGGCCGGACGTGGTCGAGCTGGTCGCGGACGTGACGCGGGCGGCGCTGGCACCCCTGCCGGCGGCGGAGGCTTCACGCCCCTCACACCGAGCCTCCTAGGTTTCGACACGATTCAACTTTCTTTACTTTCACGTAACTTACCGACGGGTTACTTACGGTAAGAGGGCGCGGTTACCGTCGGGTCACTTTGCACTGACACGAGTGAGGAGTGACCGTGGGACAGCATCGCAAGGCCCTGCGTACGACCGCCGTGGGCGCCGTTTCCGCGACCCTGATCGCCGGCGGCGTCTTCGGACTCGCCCCCGCCGCTCAGGCCGCCTCGAACGACGTGCGCTTCGTCGACATCACCGGTGACGGCGGCACGGTGCTCAAGGCGAACGTCGTCACGCCCGCGGGCGCCGACGGCTCCCGCAGCTACCCGCTGATCGTGCTGCCCACGAGCTGGAGCCTGCCCCAGGTCGAGTACCTCGCCCAGGCGCAGAAGCTCGCCGACTCGGGGTACATCGTGCTGACGTACAACGTGCGCGGTTTCTGGCAGTCCGGCGGCGAGATAGAAGTCGCGGGGCCGCCCGACTGGGCCGACGCCTCCAAGGTGATCGACTGGGCGCTCGCCCACACCCCCGCCGATCCCAGGCACGTCGGCATGGCCGGCGTCTCCTACGGCGCCGGCATCAGCCTGCTGGCCGCCGCGCACGACAAGCGGATCAAGGCCGTCGCCGCGCTGAGCGGCTGGGCGGACCTCATCGGCTCGATCTACTCCGGCCGCACCCAGCACGTCCAGGCGGCGGCCGTACTGGATGGCGCCGCCACCCTCACCGGCCGGGAGAGTGCCGAACTCCGCGAGATCTTCGACAACCTGTACGCCTCCAACCTGTCCAAAGAACAGCAGATGATCGACTGGGGGCGGAAACGTTCCGCTGCAACCTACCTGGATCAGCTCAACGCCAACGGCGCCGCCGTCATGCTCGCCAACGCCTGGGGCGACACCGTCTTTCCCGCCAACCAGTACGCCGACTTCTACGAGAAGCTGACCGGCCCGAAGCGGCTGGAGCTGCGCCCCGGTGACCACGCGACCGCCGAGCTGACCGGCCTGTTCGGGCTGCCCAACGACGTGTGGACCGACACCGAGCGCTGGTTCGACCACTACCTCAAGGCCGCGGACAACGGCATCGACCGCGAGCAGCCGGTCCAGCTCAAGTCCCGTACCAGCGGCGGCTACGAGGGCTACCCGGACTGGAAGTCGGTCGCCGCGACCCGCAGGAAGATCGCCCTCGCGGGCTCCACCACCATCCACGCGAACGTCGACTCGGGCGCGGACGGCGGGGTCGTCTTCCTCTCCAGCATCCTCGACCAGGTGGCCCAGCTGCCGCCCGTCGCCTCGATCCCGCTGCTCCCCCGCCGCTGGGCAGCGGCCTGGCAGTCGGAGAAGTACGCCTCCGCGCAACAGGTGCGCGGCACCGCGACCTTGCACACCACGCTCACCCCGGCCAAGGAGAGCGGAACCCTCGTCGCCTACCTTTACGACGTGGGTCCGCTCGGCGTCGGCAAGCTGGTCACCAACGCGCCGTACACCTGGCACGGACGGACGCCCGGCCAGTCGTTCGACGTGGACCTGGACCTGTTCTCCACGGCCTACGACGTTCCGGCCGGGCACCGCCTCGCGCTGGTCGTCGACACGGTCGACCCGCTCTACATCGAGCACAACCCGTCCGGCGCGCAGCTGACCTTCTCCTCACCGGCGGACGACCCGTCGTACGTGTCCGTTCCGCTGCGCGAGCAGTGATCGCCGGCTGCCGCCGGCCGGGCCTGGCTCCGTGAACCGCCACCCCATGAAGGGCACATCCTATGCGACGACCACCGGCCGGGCGCCCGGCCGGGGTCGCCGCTCGGCTCCCGGGGCGTCCCAATGCCCGTGCCGGCGCTAGGATTCGGCGACCTCGGCGTAGAGCTGCGACAGCTCCGGAACCCCGCTCGCGGCCCACTCCAGGCCGGAGGCGACGACGTCGAACTCACGGCCGGACGCCAGCCGTACGACGGGGCCGCCGGGCCGGATGTCCCAGGCCGCGCCGGGTACGGTGCGCACGATCACCGTGCCCAGGTAGAAGCCGGCGTCGTTGCCCAGCCAGGGCAGGATCTCCTCGTCGTCGCGCCAGCGCGGGACCATCTGGTCGAGCGCCTCCAACGAGGCCGGGGAGTCGTCGAGTCGGACCCCCGCCTCGGCCGCCTGGGAGCGCAGCAGCTCGCACTCGGAGAGAAGATCGGCGACGCCCTCGGGATCGGCGGGGAGCACCGCCTCCCCGGTCTTGGGGTGCCGGTGGCCCAGGAAAGGGATGTTCATACGCCCAGCGTGGCACTCGCAGCGCCGTGCGCACCACAGGGCGGGTGCGGATGTCGCGGTCTAGATGTCCAGGTCGACGACCACCGGCGCGTGGTCCGAGGCGCCCTTGCCCTTGCGCTCCTCCCGGTCCACGTAGGCGTCCTTGACCGCCTTCGCGAACGGCGCGTTGCCGTACACCAGGTCGATGCGCATGCCGCGGTTCTTGGGGAAGCAGAGCTGGCGGTAGTCCCAGTACGTGAAGGGCTGCTCGTACTTCAGGGGGCGCGGGACGACGTCGGACAGGCCCGCCTCGCGCAGGGAGGCCAGAGCGGCGCGCTCGGCGGGGGTGACGTGGGTGCTGCCCGCGAAGGCGGCCACGTCGAAGACGTCGTCGTCGGTCGGCGCCACGTTGTAGTCGCCCAGCACCGCGAACGGGCGGCTGCCGCCCGCGTCGCCGGCCACGGCGGCCTTCAGGGCCTCGAACCACTGGAGCTTGTAGGCGTAGTGCGGGTGGTCCACCTCGCGGCCGTTGGGCACGTACACCGACCAGACGCGGACCGGGCCGCAGGTCGCGGAGATCGCGCGGGGTTCCACCGCGCCGTCGTAGCCGGGGTCGCCGGGCAGACCCTTGACGACGTCCTCGATGCCGACGCGGGAGAGCACCGCCACGCCGTTCCACCGGCCGGTCGCGTGCACCGCCGCCTCGTAGCCCAGCTCGCGCAGCTGGTCGAACGGGAACTGCTCCTCGGCGATCTTGGCTTCCTGCAGGCAGAGCACGTCGGTGCCGCTGCTCTCCAGCCAGGCCAGCAGCCTCGGAAGGCGGGCGGTGATCGAGTTCACGTTCCAGGTCGCGATGCGCATGTCCCACAACCTACCGGGCGGGTCCGACAACGCGGCCCGCCCGGTACAGCGCTCAGAGCTCCGCCGATTCCCTCGGTGCCAGCCGCAGGTGCTCCGAGCCGCCCAGGGCGCCGATCTGGCGGTCGTAGATCGGGCGGGCGAGGTCGGTGAGCAGGGCGTCGTGGACGTCGTACGCGCGCCGCGGGCGTACCTCGCGGACGTAGTCGATGACCTCGGAAATCTTGTTCCAGGGGGCCATGACCGGCAGCAGCAGCGTCTCGACCGGCCGGCCGGGGACGGTGAGCGCGTCGCCGGGGTGGAAGACCTTGCCGTCGTCGACGAGGTAGCCGACGTTCGTGATGCGCGGGATGTCCGGGTGGATCACCGCGTGCAGTTCGCCGTGGACCTGGACGTCGAAGCCGGCGGCGGTGAAGGTGTCGCCGTGGCCGACGGTGTGCACCCGGCCCGGGAAGGCCGCCGCGATCTGGTCGGCCACCGACTTCAGGGTCCAGACCTCGGTGGCCGGGTCGGCCTCCAGGACGGCCCGCAGCCGGCCCTCGTCGAAGTGGTCCGGGTGCTCGTGCGTGACCAGGACGGCATCCGCGCCGGCGGCGGCGTCCTGCTCGCTGAAGCCGCCGGGGTCGATGACGAGCGTCCGCCCGGCCTTCTCGAGCCGGACGCAGGCGTGGGACATCTTCGTGAGCTTCATGGTCTCCATCCTGTCTCCCGGGTGCCGCCGGGGCTTGTCTCAGGCCTCGGGCGTGGTCTCCTCGCGGATGACCTGCTGGGCCACCCGGAAGGCGCTGTTCGCCGCGGGTACGCCGCAGTAGACGGCCGCCTGGAGCAGCACCTCCTTGATCTCGGCCGGGGTCAGCCCGTTGCGCAGGGCCGCCCGGGTGTGGAAGGCGAGCTCCTCCAGGTGGCCGCCGGCGACCAGCGCGGTGAGCGTGACGCAGCTGCGGGTGCGGCGGTCGAGGCCGGGGCGGTCCCATATCTCGCCCCAGGCGTAGCGGGTGACGAACTCCTGGAAGTCCCCGGAGAACTCGTCGGCCTGGGCCAGCGCGCGCTCGACGTGCGCGTCGCCGAGGACCTCCCGGCGGACCTTCAGGCCCGCGTCGTAGGGGTCGGGCCGCCCGGGGAGCTGCTGCGGCGGTACGACGGCCGGGGCGATCTCGGCGATGGGCGCGGCCTGCGGCGGCGCGGACAGGACCGGCTTGACGGGGGCCGCCGCGATGGCCGTCTGGCCGGTGGCGGGCTCGTGGGCGGGCTGCCAGGCGGTGGAGAAGTGCCGCACCAGCAGGTCGGTGACGGCCGCGGGCTGCTCGACGGGGACCAGGTGGGAGGCGCCGGGGACGACCGCGAGGCGGGCGTCCGGGATGCCGGCGACCAGGGTGCGGGCCTCGGCCGGGCCGGTGACCTGGTCCTCGGAGCCGACCAGGACCAGGGTGGGCACGCCGACGCGGCCCAGTTCCGGCCGCACGTCGAACCCGGCGAGCGCCTCGCAGGCGGCGATGTAGCAGCCGGGGTCGGTGGTGCGCACCATCTGCACGGCCCACTCGGTGATCGCGGGCTGGGCGGCGGCGAACCCGCCGGTGAACCAGCGGTCGGGGGACGTCCGGGCGATGGGGTCGAGCCCGTTGGTGCGCACTATGACCCCGCGCTGGCGGAACTCGTCGGCCGTGCCGAACCGCGGCGAGGCCGCCACCACCGCCAGCGAGGCCAGCCGCTCCGGGTGGCGCAGCGCCAGCTCGATACCGACCGCGCCGCCGAGCGCGCAGCCCGCGTAGCCGAAGCGGTGCACGCCGAGCCCGTCCAGCGTGGCCAGCAGCCGCGCGCTCAGCTCGGAGACGGAACCGGCCGGGTACGCGGGGGCGCCGCCGTGCCCGGGCAGGTCGAACCGGAGGACCCGCCACTGCTGCGCCAGCTCCGGGACCTGCCGGTCCCACATGTGCCATGTGGTACCCAGTGAGGGACCCAGGATCAGGACCGGAGCGTCTTCTGGCCCGTCAAAGCGGTATTGCAGGGTGTTCGGGGGTGTCTCACTCACGCCCCAGACCCTCTCACGTCTCACGGACGCCCCTATAACGGGGGTTTGGTGGATACCGTCCTGACCAGGTTGAAGACCTCGCGGGCGGCATATCGCTTGAGGCATCGAATGATCTCACGTCGGGTCTTGCCCTCCTGGGTGCGGCGTTCGTAGTACGCCTGGGTGCGGGGATCGAAGCGCAGCCGGGTGAACACGATGCGGTGCAGGGCGGCGTTCGCCTGCCGGTCGCCGCCATGATTGAGGCGACGCGAGGTCCGGCGGCCCGAGGAGTACTCGATGGGACTGACCCCGCACAAAGCGGCGAAGGACGCCTCAGTACTCAGCCGCTCTGGATTGCCTCCCATGGTGATCAGCAGAGTGACGGCACTGTCCGGGCCGATGCCCACCGGTACGAGCAGTTGCGGGCGTGGCGCTCGACGAGCCGGGTCAGGCGCCGGTTCAGCTCGTCGATCTGCCCGGTGAGCTGCTCGATGCGCTCGGCGAGCATGCTCAGGGTCATATGGGTGGCCTGGGCCACCGCGTCCTCGTCGCCCCCGCCGTCGCGCAGGCCAAGGCGCGCGCAGGTGCGGAACAGCTCGCGGTTGCCCAGACCAGACAAGCGTTCCCGTAGAGCGGGGTCGGCTATGACCAGGGCGGCCTTGAGCTGGTTGATCGCCTGGGTGCGGGCCTTGACCGCGGAGTCCTTTGCGAGTTTGAACATCCGGGCGCTGTGCACCGGACCGTCGCCGGTTTTGGCCCGGGCCCGGGCGCGGCCGCTGAGCACGGTCAGCGCAGCAGCCTGCGCATCGAGCGGGTCCGACTTCCCGAGCAGACGGCGGGCAGTACGGTCGGGCCGGTTCACTTCGTACACCTGGACGTGCTGAGCCAGCAGGTAGCGGGACAGGCCCGTTCCGAAGGTGCCGGTGCCCTAAACACCGGCCCGGCGCACCGTCCCCAGCTTGCGGGCCCAGCCGAGCAGCCGACGGTAGCCGGCCGCCGTCGCCGGAAAGGACTCGGTGCCCAGGACCTTCCCCAGCGGGGAGACCACGGCGGCGACATGAACCTCCCGTGCGTGTCCACGCCCAGGACGACCTCGCCCGGAACGGGAGGATCCGTGCTGGAGGAGGTGCTGCGCTGTCTGGTTGTCATGGTGGTTCGCCTCCCGCGTGGTGACGTGCTGGGTGGCTGGCACCGGCCTGGTCGGGCGGTCTGAACCGTGATGGTGCCTGATCGTCGGCAAGGCCCCTATGGGGACACGCCCTGTGGCTCGGTGATAGCAGAGACCATCCCGCAACGACAGTCGACAAGCCCGTGACTGGACACATCGGTCACAGATCTCATGAGTCAGACCCCCGCCCGGGACAGCAATGCGCCACCGTCCCATTGATTCCGGCTCAACGGCATGATCCGATCACTGCCGGATGGCTTCGTCCGAACCGGCACTCAACCTGGCCTGGATGGGCTGACAATGAGTTGACTCTTCGTCCACTCGTGACCGGCACTGACGGACAGCAGGACAGCCGTGTGGCCCGCCTTACCCGCCTTACCAGCAGTCCTTCCTCGACCATCGCACGGACGGCCTCGAAGTCTCTCTTTATAGACGCGGCTGGCGACAAGTCCTGTGGCGGACGGCATCATGCCATGAGGCCCGGGACCTCCCAAGTCACATCGCGTGCCAGGGCAGCGTTCGGCGCCGGGCGGGCTGTAACGCCAAGGCCCGAGAAACGGTGCGGGCTCTCCGACGTAGCGACGAGCTCCTCTGCCGCACCGCGTGGCAGGCCGGCGACCGCGTCTTCGGCAGTGTCGTCATGACGGTCCGCAGCCGCGTGCCGAGCTCTGGCAGGCGTGCAGGAGAGGCCGGTGTTCTGCGAACCGGCACACCGCGTCATGCCGAAGGAACGCGAAACTCGAATTCGGGACGGTCCCACGGCACGGCGGGCGGGTATGCGAGCGCGGTCCCGGTCCGCACTGCACCGACGCGGTGGTAGAAGTCCTCGGCGGGAAGATGCGACACGACCTTGACACGGTCGAGCCCGGCGGCACGGGCCTCGGACTGCATGTGCGCAACGAGCAGTCGTCCGATACCCCGTCCTTGCGCTTCGTCGGCGACGAACAGCAGATCGAGCTCCGGTGGAGCGAGGACGAGCGAGTAGAACCCGAGGACCCGGCCTCCATGCTCGTCGGCGCGGATGGCTACGAAGACGCGGTGGGCCTCGATGTAATCAGGACCGACCCGGTAGCCCTCGACTGCGGCTGCGTACTTACCCTCGTAGGCGCCTGAGCCGCGCACGAGGCGCGTGAGCCGTTTGGCATCCCGCGCGACGGCCCTCCGTATCGTGACCGGCTGGCTGATCGGGGAAGTGCGTGAACTCATCGGGAAAGTATGTCGGACCGAGGTCCCGTCGGGATGTTCCTGGGCGCGGCCTCGCCGTCTCACCCGCTGCCACAGAGATCACACAGGCAACGGATCATGCCGTCCCGCACTCCGGGTAACGTCAGGGTATGAGTCACCCGCACCCCGAACTAAAAGCCGCCCCTCCCCTTCCCGAAGGAGGGCTGCGAGTCATCGCCCTGGGCGGCCTGGGTGAGATCGGCCGCAACATGACCGTCTTCGAGCACGCCGGCAAACTGCTCATCGTCGACTGCGGTGTGCTGTTCCCCGAGGAGACCCAGCCCGGCGTGGACGTGATCCTGCCGGACTTCACCTCGATCCGGGACCGGCTGGACGACATCGTGGCCATCGTCCTCACCCACGGCCACGAGGACCACATCGGCGGCGTGCCGTACCTGCTGCGCGAGCGGTCCGACATCCCCGTCGTCGGTTCCAAGCTGACGCTGGCGTTCCTGGAGGCCAAGCTCAAGGAACACGGCATCCGGCCACGCACGGTGCGGGTACGGGAAGGCGACCGGCGGCGCTTCGGACCCTTCGACTGCGAGTTCGTGGCCGTCAACCACTCCATCCCGGACAGCCTCGCGGTCGCGATCCGCACCAGCGGCGGGATGGTGCTGCACACCGGCGACTTCAAGATGGACCAGTTCCCCCTCGACGACCGCATCACCGACCTGCGCGCCTTCGCCCGCCTCGGCGAGGAGGGCGTGGACCTGTTCCTCACCGACTCCACCAACGCCGAAGTGCCCGGCTTCACCACCTCCGAGCGGGAGCTGAACCCGGCGATCGAGCAGGTGATGCGCACCGCTCCGCGCCGGGTCATCGTCTCCAGCTTCGCCAGCCATGTGCACCGCATCCAGCAGGTACTGGACGCCGCCCACCAGCACGGCCGCAAGGTCGCCTTCGTCGGCCGGTCGATGGTCCGCAACATGGGCATCGCCCGTGACCTGGGCTATCTGAAGGTCCCGTCCGGTCTGCTCGTGAGCACGAAGGAGCTGGAGAAGCTCCCGGACCACAAGATCACCCTGGTGTGCACCGGATCCCAGGGCGAACCGATGGCCGCGCTGTCGCGGATGGCCAACCGCGACCACGTCATCCGCATCGGCAAGGGCGACACCGTCCTGCTCGCCAGCTCCCTCATCCCCGGCAACGAGAACGCCATCTACCGGGTGATCAACGGACTCACCCGGTGGGGCGCCCACGTGGTCCACAAGGGCAACGCCAAGGTGCACGTCTCCGGGCACGCCAGCGCCGGGGAACTCGTCTACTGCTACAACATCGTCAAGCCCCGCAACGTCATGCCCGTGCACGGCGAATGGCGCCATCTGCGAGCCAACGGCGACCTCGCCATCCGTACCGGCGTCGCCCCCGACCGCGTCGTCATCGCCGAGGACGGCGTCGTCGTCGACCTCGTCGACGGGCGCGCGTCCATCACCGGCAAGGTCCCCGCCGGCAACGTCTACGTGGACGGCATGGAAGTCGGCGGCGCCACCGAGGCGTCCCTGAAGGACCGCCTCACCCTCGCGGAGGAAGGCGTGGTCACGGTGGTGGCGATCGTCGACGCGGACACCGGCGCCCTCGCCGAGGCCCCCGACTTCCTGGCCCGGGGCTTCGTCCACGACGACACCACCTTCGAGCCGGTCATCCCCGTCATCGAGAAGACCCTGGCCACCGCGGCCGAGGAAGGCGTCGGGGACGCCCGCCAGCTCGAACAGCTCGTCGCCCGCGCCGTGGCGAACTGGGCCTTCCGCACCCACCGCCGCAAGCCTCTCATCATCCCCGTCATCATCGACGCCTGAGCCACGGCCCGGCAGCACGGCCCGCGGTTCCGGTCGCAGTCTTGCCGGCATCGCGGCCGGGCACGGGAGTCGGCAGCCACCCACCTGCAGCGGCCCGATCTGCATGTCCGCCTCGCGATCCGTCGGGTAGCCCGTCTTCACGGCGCTCGCCACGCGCTGAGGCGACGTGGCCGTGTTCGAGTTCAGCGGCATCAGGGACACAGCTTCTCGTTCTCCCTCGGGCGACTGGGCGTCACTGGCAGCAATGCGGTCATGCTGAAAGACCTCACTCCGGCAGCATTCATGGAAGGTCGGTCCAGGACCCCAGGGCCATCGCCGGGCCCGGGCCGGCTCGCCACCGCGTGAACTCCAGCCCCGTTGACCCTCCCGCCAATTGGGCCTGTCCAAGCCGAGTACATCGGCCGGCCATGGGAAAGATCAGGGCTTCCGAACGGGCATCTCCGCTCGCCTACGCGTAAGGATCGCCGATGCTTCCTGAGGTCCGCCTCCACGTATCCACCGCCCTCGCAGACCAGTTGGAACACCAACTGGACCTGGCTCCGCATCTCGAGGCCGGCCGGCTCGATGTGGAGGGCGTCGCCGGCATCGCAGTCGTCGCAGCCGCCCATTCCGATGGCTATGCGGCCACCGGCCGTCTCCTCGGGCTGCTGGCCGCGCTGCCTGCCCCCACCAAGGCAGGAGAACGCTTTTGGTCGGACCTGTGGAGGTCGTCGGGCACTGCGTACCTGCTACCCGTCAACATGAAGGCTCAGGTGCTGCGTTCTTTGGAAGGAGAGGGAACCGCCCTGGCCAGGCAGATCCTCTCGGCCGTCGATGAGATGACTCCGCCCCAGCGCGCAGCGGCCGGGGAGGTGATCGGTCAAGCCCTCGCCGAGTCCGACCATTTGCCTGACCTCAAGACGCAGGTCATCGGCGAGTTGTGGCTCCGAGATCTCGAGCTCACCGCCTGGCGCGTTCTGCATGCGGACCGCAGATGGGACGATCCGGATGGACGGCAAGCCTTCCTCGCCGCCTGGACGGACACCTGACCGTCTACTGCTCCAAACTGCGCGAACATCGGCGCCGGGCATGCGGCACCCGAACCGGACGACGCTCGAAGCAACTGAGGTCAGGAAGTTCGGCCGAGGTCGCACCCGCCTCAACAGATCAGGGGCCGCGCAGCAATGGCTGCGCGGCCCCTGATCCTGTGCACGCCCGGCACGAGAGCAGGCGCTTCGCCCGGTAAGGCGGCAAAGCCCGCACGGGCGGCGCTCACCGGACGCAGTGTGCGCGGTCCCCCGGGCAGGTCTGCGAGGTCAGGCCAGGTTGATGTTCTCGGCCTGCGGACCCTTCTGGCCCTGGGTGACGTCGAACGTCACGGCCTGGCCCTCCTGGAGCTCACGAAATCCCGTGGAGTTGATCGCGGAGTAGTGCGCGAAGACATCCGGGCCGCCGCCGTCCTGGGCGATGAAACCGAAGCCCTTCTCCGCGTTGAACCACTTCACAGTTCCCGTTGCCATGTCTGATGCCTTCCAGTCGATGAACGCCTACCACTCCATGTGGAAGGCAGAGGTGATCGCCCTGGTCCCTGCGGCACAGCACAGCAAAACGCCCACACCGAAGGCGTGGGCAAGAGGGAATTCCGAACCACGACAGCTGACGCAGACGCTACACGCCCACACGCCGCGTCACCACAGGAAACGATCACACCGCACGGCAGACCGTGCGTGCGGTGCGTATGCGCACCCCTGACCTGAACGGCGGTACCGGGGCTTCGGCTGGCCCATGGTCACCGGCCTCGCCCACGCCACGGCGGTCACCCGCCGGGCCTCCGGCGGCAAGACCGTGAGCGCCTTCCTTGCCCGGTAGCGTCACCGCTCAAGCAGCCCGATGGCCGGCGAACATGGTCCCGCCTCATGCCGCAGCCCGACGAGTTGCTGGTTGACGTTGCCGCCCTGGTGGAGTCCGGCCGGAGCAACCAGATGTCCCTGGCCGTGGCCACCGGTGGCGCTGTCATCACCGGTCGGCTGGCTGCCGGAGCGCTGTGGAGGCAGAGGGTGTCGCCTGTGCTGAGGGATTCCGCCTACTTGGGCGAGTTCGCCCGCCGTCTTCGACGCCCCCGTGAAGGAGGACGGATGATGCCGCCCGGGTCCTTGCCCGGCATCAAAGCCTTGGCGATGGCGCCTGCGAGCAGGCCCAAGATGATCCACGCGATGATGCCCATGGCGCCTCTCCACTTCGTCGCATAAAGGCTGTGTCAGCTCATCGTCTGCACCAATCACGCCCGAACAAACGTCTTCTCCGGACCCGGCCGTGCCAGCTCCTGACACCATCTCCCGCCGTCGGCGCGGCGACGTCAGGCGGCGAACGGTGACCGGCGTGGGCGCGGCCGTGGTCGGCGTGGTCACCCTGCCCAGCCAAATGAGATCGCCCGGCAGTTCCAGCGTTCTCTTCTGAGCCGCTGTCCCCCTCCGAAAGAGCACCCTCGTCTCGGGATACCGGTTCCTTCCTGGAGTCCACAGGACGAGACCATGCGCGCATGCAAGCCGACGGGGGTCCTCACGTGTCACGTCACAGGCATGTCACCAACCCCGCGGACGCTGTCGCGGCACAAGGCCCTGACCTGGACTTACGCGCCCACCCTGAACCAACTGGACGCCCGTGGACGGTTTCTACCACATGTGCCATGTGGTACCCAGTGAGGGACCCAGGATCAGGACAGGTGCGTCTTCTGGCCCGTCAAAGCGGTATTGCAGGGTGTTCGGTGGTGTCTCGCTCACCCGCCCGACCCTCTCATGCATCACGAGATCTCACATCGCCGGGGCGAACCTGGCGCCGGGACCCGTCGCGGCGCGTGTGGCCGCGGCCGACGTGGCCTCCCGGCCGCGCGCGGCGAAGGTGAGGAGACGGGCGCGTTGACCGCCCGGGACCGCCGCATGGCCCAGGAAGTGATCTCCCTGGAGGAGGGGACCGCCGGAAAGGTGGCCGTCTTGGCCCACAACGGCCATGTCTGCACCGGCCGTTACGCACGAGACATACCCGCCATGGGGCATCACTTAAGGGATCACCACGGTGAGCGGTACTACGCACTGGGCCTGCTGTTCGGCGAGGGCGCCTTCCGCGCCCGCCCCGGAAACTCCCGACGCGACCGCCCAGAAGGCACACCATCAGCGCGGCGGGTCCGCGCTCCGTCGAGGCCCAGCTGGCCTCGGTCACCTCCGGGGACCACTTGATCGACCTCCGCGCCGGCCGGACCCGGGCCGCCGTCGCCCGGTGGCTGAAGAGCCCGCACTTCATGCGGTCCTTCGGCGCCGGCGTGCCACGCGTGACGTACCGCTTCTCCATGACTCGAACGGTGCTCATGCGTGAGTACGACGGATTGGCGTACGTGGCCCGCTCGACGCCCTCGGTTCCGCTGAGCTGAGCGGTCTTCACCGTCGCGGGCCCCGCACTCCACACCGGGCCCGGGGACGGCCGGCGGTGGGGAAACGGCGGGGCCGGCGGACCGGGTCCCCGCGGTCGCCGGGACTCATGTCTCGCCGGGGCCGCCGAGCCCCGTCAGCGCGCCCACGGGATCCAGGTCGGGTGTTCCGCGCGGCCACCAGTCGTCACGGCCCGGTTCCGATTCGTACGCGTACCACAACCCGTCCCGGCCGAGCCGGAGCTGGACATGGCCCCGGGGGTGGGTGAGGCGGTTGCGCCAGGGCCGGAAGGCCGGGAGGCCGGCGGCGAGCAGGAGCGGGCGGGCCCGGTCGAAGCGGCCCGCCGGCGGGTCCCAGGGTTCCTCGAGGACGGTGAGTCCCTCCAGCCCGCCCTGCCGCCAGGCGGCGACCGCGCGCGCCAGCTCGGCCGGAGTGCGGCCCGCCGCGGAGGCCAGCGAGGAGTAGAGCGCGCGGGTGGCGGCGGTCAGCCCGGAACCGGGGCGGGCCGCGGCCTGGCGCACCGCGTCCTGCCAGAGGGTGAGTTCGCCGACCGGGTCGCGGCCGGTCGTCAGCAGGGCGTGGGCGCGGGCGGCGGCGTCGGTCGCCAGCTGGTCCAGCGCGAAGGGATCGGGGCCGCCCGGGGCGGCCGGGTACACCGGGGGCTGCTGCGGGTGCGGAGGTGCGGGCAACGGCGGTGGCAGGGCCGGGAGTTCGCGCGGGGCGAGAGCGTCGGTGGCGCGGACGCCGGGGAAGGACGCCGGCTGCCGTTCCTGTGCGGCGCGGGCCGCGCGGGCGGCGTTGCGGCGGGACAGCGCGTCGAGCAGGTCACGCTCGCCCCTGCCGCGCAGCAGGAGCAGTACGAAGGGGTCGGCGTCGAGCAGGCGTGCCGTCTGGTAGCACAGTGCCGCCGCGTGCTTGCAGGGGTGGCCGGAGTCGGGGCAGCTGCAGCGGGGGGCCAGGTCACCGGGGCCGGGCAGCAGGGGGACACCGCAGTCGGCGAGGGAGTGGGGCAGTTCCTTGTCGAGCAGCGCGGCGATGTGGCCCGGCCGGTCGGCGGCCGCGTCCAGGAACCGCGCCCAGTCGGCTTCCTCCAGCGTGCGCAGCCGCACCTGCACGCGGTACGGCCGGGGGCGGCTGCCGCGCACGTACGCCAGCACGAGCCCCGGCGTCACGGTGATCGCGTCCACGTGCCCCTGCTCGGCGTATCCCCGCCCCCGCGCCAGCCGCTTGCCGTCCAGCGCGCCCTGCTCCAGCGCCTCAACCCAGGCGTTGCCCCACCAGGTCGCGGCGAAGCGGGCGCCTTCTTCCGACGGGCGGGGCGGGAAGGCCGGGAAGGTGCGGCGGAGGTCGTGGTCGCGGTGGGGGGTGGCCATGGTGGGGGGGACGGGTGGGTTCGAGGAGGGTGTGGCCGACGGTGCCCGGGTTTTCGAGGGTCCGGTGGGTGAGCGGTCCGGCAGGCCGGCCGCATTCGCCCGCACCACCGGGTCACCGGCATCGGCCGGATCGGCCGGATCGTCCACGTCGGACAGCGACGGCATCCGGAAGGCACCCGCGAGGAACTCCCGCATGTCACGGGCCACCCTGCTCCGCTCGACGCGCTGGGGCGCCTCACGGCGGGCCGTCCCCGGCCGGCCCGAGGGTGCCGGCGGGCCGCCCGGGGACGGCAGGCCGGTCAGCGGTTCCGCCTCCCCCGTCTCGGGGCCCGCCTGGGACCGTGCGGCGGCCCGGCGGGCCGCTCGCAGTGCCTCGCGGGCGACGTCACCGGGGCGTTGTCCCGGCCCGAGGGGATCACGACTCTCCGGTGCGGTCTCCGGAGCCGGGCGGTCACCGGCTTCCTGTGCCGTGTCCCGCACGGGCCCTGCCACGGCAGCACGTTCTGCCGGTCCGGCGCCGTCCTCGGCAACCGCCCACGCGCCCCGCCGGGCTGCCACGGCCGACCGGAGTGCCGCACGGGCGGCATCGCCGGGCCGCGACGCGTCGCGCCCGGGCGCCGCGACCGCACGCTCGGCTGTGCCGTCCGGCGCCTGCTTCCCCTCCGGGGCCGTGGCCCCGGACGTCCGCCCCTCTTCGGGAGCCGCGGCCTCGGCCGCCTGCTTGGCCGCGCCCTTCGGCGTCTGCTCCTCGTCCCGGGCGGTTCCCCTGGGCCTCTGCCTCTCGTGCCCGGCCGCGCTCCCGGCCCCTTCCTCTTCTTTCCCGGCCCGGCCCTCGGGTTCTTTCCCGGCACGGCCCTCGGGTGCCTCGGACTCTCCTGCGGGCGTGTCTTCGGACCTCGCCTTCTCGTCCCCGAGCGCGCCTACGGGCCTCGCCGTCCCGCCCCCGCTCTCGCGCGCCGCCCCGGCCGCGCCCTCGGGCCGTTCCCACTCCGGCGCGTCGGTGCCCTCGGGCGTCCCCGTGCCCGTCGCCGTGGTTGCGGCTGTCACCGCGGACGACCGTCCTCCGGTCTCCCCCTCCCCCCGCCGCGGACCACTCCCCTGCTCCCGCGCGCCCCGTGCCTCCCGCAAGGCCCGGCGTGCTGCGTCAGCCGGTCGCTGTGCTTCGCCCGTCACGACGGCCTCCTCAGGGACACCAGGTCGGACAGCTCGCGGTCGGTCAGTTCGGTCAGGGCCGACTCGCCGGAGCCGAGGATGGCGTCGGCCAGGGCGCGCTTGGAGGCGAGCATGTCGGCGATGCGGTCCTCGACGGTGCCCTCGGTGACGAGGCGGTGGACCTGGACGGGCTGGGTCTGGCCGATGCGGTAGGCGCGGTCGGTGGCCTGTTCCTCGACGGCCGGGTTCCACCAGCGGTCGAAGTGGACGACGTGGCCCGCGCGGGTGAGGTTCAGGCCGGTTCCGGCGGCCTTGAGGGAGAGGACGAGGATCGGCGTCTCCCCGCTCTGGAAGCGGTCCACCATGCGCTCGCGCTCGGGGACCGGCGTTCCGCCGTGCAGGAGGTCGACCGGCACCGCGCGGGCGTCGAGGTGGGCGGTGATGAGGCGGGCCATGCCGACGTACTGCGTGAAGACCAGGGCCGAGCCGTCCTCGGCGAGCAGGGTGTCCAGCAGCTCGTCGAGCAGGGCGAGTTTGCCGGAGCGGGCGGCGAGGCGGTCGGCCCGTGCCTCCTCCTTCAGGTACAGCGCGGGGTGGTCGCAGATCTGTTTGAGGGCGCCCAGCAGCTTCAGCACCAGCCCCCGGCGCGCGATGCCCTCGGCGGTCTCGATCGCCAGCATCGACTCGCGCACCACCGCCTCGTACAGCGCGGCCTGTTCGCGGGTGAGCGGGACGGGGTGGTCCGTCTCGGTCTTGGGCGGCAGTTCGGGGACGATTCCCGGGTCGGACTTCTTGCGGCGCAGAAGGAAGGGGCGCACGAGGCGGGCCAGCCTCGTCACCGCCTCCTCGTCCTCGCCGTTCTCCACCGCGCGCGCGTGCCGGGCGCGGAAGGACTTCAAGGGGCCGAGGAGTCCGGGGGTGGTCCAGTCGAGCAGGGCCCAGAGCTCGGAAAGGTTGTTCTCCACGGGGGTGCCGGTGAGCGCCACGCGCGCGGGGGACGGGATCGTGCGCAGCGCCTTGGCGGTGGCCGAGTACGGGTTCTTCACGTGCTGGGCCTCGTCCGCGACGACCATGCCCCACGGCTGGTCGGCCAGGCGGGATGCCGTCGAGCGCATGGTGCCGTACGTCGTGAGGACGAAGCCTGTGTCGAGCCCGTCCAGGGTGCGGTCGGGGCCGTGGAAGCGGCGGACGGGGACGCCGGGCGCGAAGCGGGCGATCTCGCGCTGCCAGTTGCCGAGCAGGGAGGCCGGGCAGACCACGAGGGTCGGTTCGGTGCGGGCGCGCTTCAGGTGCAGGGCGATCAGCGTGATCGTCTTGCCCAGGCCCATGTCGTCGGCGAGGCAGCCGCCCAGCCCGAGGGAGGTCATCAGGTCGAGCCAGGCCAGGCCGCGGAGTTGGTAGTCGCGCAGGGTGGCGTGCAGGCCGGGCGGTGGCTCGGCGGGGCGGATGCCGGCTGTCAGGCGGTCGCGCAGGGCGGCCAGCGCGCCGGCCGGGACCGCCTCGACGGTCTCGCCGTCGACCTCGGCGCTGCCGGTGAGCGCGACGGACAGCGCGTCGACCGGGTCGAGCAGGCCGAGTTCACGCTTGCGGGCCTTGCGAACGAGGGCCGGGTCGACGAGCACCCAGCGGTCGCGGAGCCGGACGACCGGGCGGTGGGCCTCCGCGAGGGCGTCCATCTCGGCCTCGGTGAGCGGGTCGCCGCCCAGTGCCAACTGCCAGCGGAACCGGAGCAGTTCCTCGCTCTCGAAGAAGCCGGTGCCGTCGGTCGCCGAGCCGGGAGCGGGCCGGACCACGGCGGCGGCACTCAGGTCCTGCGCCAGGTCCCTGGGCCAGTGCACGGCGACCCCGGCCGCCGCGAGCCTGGTCGCCGCCACGCCGAGCAGTTCGCCGAGCTCGTCCTCGGACAGGGCCAGGACGTCGGGCACCTCCCGCTCGGCGAGCCGGTCCAGCGGCGGCCACACACGGGCCGCGCGGCGCACCGCGAGAGCCGCGTCCACACGCGCGCGTGGCCCGAACGCGGCGTCCGCCTCCCCCGCCCACAGGACCGCCGCGTCGGCCACCAGCGTGGGGTCGGCCAGGCTGTGCACCTGGACGATCGCCGCCCCGGCAGCACGCGCTCCGTCTCCGCCGTCGCCGTCGCCGCCGTCGAAGAGGTCGTACGCCGACAGGTCCAGGCGCAGGGAGATCCGCACGCCCGCGTCCATGCCGGCGGCGACCTCGGCGGCCCACTCGTGGGCGTCGGGCAGTGGCTGGGGTTCGCGGGCGGCGAAGGGCTTGCCGGAGGTGTGGGGCGCGGCCGGGGTGCGGGGCAGGGTGTCCGCGACCGCGTCCAGGAAGGAGCGCATCAGCGCCTCCGGCTCGGGCAACCGCAGCGCTCCCGGACCGGGCAGGGGCACGGCGTGGCCCTCGGCGGGCAGGGCGGCGGCCACCGCGCGCAGGTGGGCGATGTCGTCGGGCTCCAGGGGCCCCGCGCGCCAGGCGTCGTGCCCGGTGGGGGTCAGGCCGGGCAGCAGGCGGCCCCGGGCGGCGAGCCGCAGGGCGTGCAGGGCGGCGGCGCCCCAGCAGGCCGTGGCCGGGTGGGCGGCCGGGTCGTGGCGGGCCCGCACCAGCAGCGGGAGGGCCTGGTCGAGCGGCATCGAGAGGGTGGGCACCTGCCTGCGGCGCACGCCCGCGCCGTGCCGCCGTACGACCGTCAGCTCCTCCCGTCGTACCACCGCCGGCTCCTCGCTCCCGGCGGACGGGGGCGGCCCGTCCTGGGGGTCCCAGAAGACGATGCGGCCCTCGCGCGGCAGGGGTGCGGGCAGGTAGACGGCCGCGAGTCGCAGCGGGACGGCCTCCCCGGTCCCCGGGGATCCTCCCGTGCGCCCGGCCGGCGCAGCCCTGCCGCTCATACGTCCTGCCACCTCCCGCCCGTGTGCCGGATCAGACGTCTTCGACTCTACGGGCGGGGTCTGACAATCGGCTCCGGCGACCGGCCGGGCCGCCTCGTCAGGGGACGGTGCGCGAGACGACGTACACCATCGGGAAGTTCGGGTCGGACAGGTTCACGACCACGTCCTGGGTGGGTGCCGGGTTCTTCTGCTCGTGGGTGAGGCCCCACCAGGGTCCGGGGCCCGTGAAGGTCCAGCCGGTGATCTTCCGGTCGCGAGCGCTGATGCTGATGTCGCCCTTCTTCAGGTCGTCCCGGCTCACCTCCATCCCCTCCAGGAAGCTGTCCAGGCCGGCGCTGTTGGTCCGGAACTGCACGTAGAGGCGGCTGGTCTTCCAGTTGTTCGTCTCGTAGTAGGCGATCTGGTCGGCCGGGTGCGGGACGGGCACCTGGTAGAGGCGGCGCTGCACCTTCGACGGCCAGCCCGCGGTGAGGCCGGTCGCCGAGTACTTCTGCTCCTTGTCCTTGCCGCTGTTGCGGCTCTGGTTGGCCGAGATGACCAGGTAGCCGGCCGGGACGCCGATGAGCAGCACGATGATCAGCAAGGTGAGCGCCCTGCGCTTGGCCTTGTGGCGCGGGTCCTCGGGCGGGCGGTGCGGCTCGTCCGGGGGCGCGGCCTGGCGGGGCAGCGACGCGGTCATGCCGTGTCCTGGGCGCGGCGGGTCTGCGCGTACCGCTCGTAGCGCTCGTACCGCTCCACTCTGCGCCGCTTGGCACGCCGGAAGCGGCGGGCGACGAGGCGGGCGAGGTCGGCGGCGCCGACCATGCCGGCCTCGGGGCCGAGCTGGGCGCGGGTGATGCGGGCCTCGGGGCGGTAGCCGCGGCCGGTGAGGTGGCGCTTGAAGGCGTCCCGCGCGGGGCCGATCAGCAGGTCGTCGGCGGCCGACACGCCACCGCCGATGACGAAGCAGGACGGGTCGAGGGCGGCGGCCAGGTTGGCGATGCCGACGCCGAGCCACTGGCCGATGTCCTGGAGCAGTTCGACGCACATCGCGTCGCCCTCGCGGGCCAGCTCGGTGATCATCGGGCCGGTGATGTCGCCGATGTTGCCCTTGACGTGCTCGATGATCCCGTACGCCACCGGCGAGTCGGCGGCGGCCAGCTCCCGCGCCTCCCGGACCAGCGCGTTGCCGGAGCTGTACTGCTCCCAGCAGCCGCGGTTGCCGCACGGGCAGCGGTGGCCGCCGGGCACGACCTGCATGTGCCCGAACTCCCCGGCGACGCCGTACTTGCCGCGCTTGACCTGGCCGTCCTCCAGGATCGCGCCGCCGATGCCGGTGCCCAGCGTGATCATGACGAGGTGGTCCTCGCCGCGGCCGGCGCCGAAGCGCCACTCCGCCCAGGCGGCGGTGTTGGCGTCGTTGTCCACCAGGACGGGCACGGACAGGCGGCCGGAGATGCGGTCCCTGAGCGGCTCGTTGCGCCAGGACAGGTGCGGCGCGAACAGCACGCGGTTGCGGTCGGCGTCGACCCAGCCGGCCGCGCCGATGCCGACCGCGTGCACGTCGTGCCGGTCGGACAGGTCCAGGACCAGTTCGACGATGGTGTCCTCGACGACCTTCGGGCTCTTGGACTTGTCCGGGGTCTCCGCGCGGACCTTCTCCAGGATGTTGCCGTCGGCGTCCACGACGCCCGCCATGACCTTGGTGCCGCCGATGTCGATGCCGACCGTCGGCACGCGGGGTGCGGTCAGGTGTGACCGGCGTTCCCGCGTACCGGCCGTGCGCAGGACGGTGGCCCGGCGGGAGCCGATGGGGGCGGTGAGGTCGCGGTAGGTGCTCATCGCCGCCGATTCTGCCGCACGCTCACGCTGAGTGTCGCGCGGGGGAGCTGCGGGGGGTGCGCGGTCGTTGCCGGGTGCGGGTGCGACGGGGCTGGTCGCGCACGCGGCGGAGCCGCGCGCCGACCCCGCCACACCATCACATTGTCCGGACATAGCGACGCATGGGACCGTCCGGCGTCAAGGCCGCACGAGCAGCTGGAACTCGAAGGAGTAGCGCGTGGGCCGGTAGGTGTGGTCGCCGAACTCGACCGCGCGGCCGGTGTCGTCGAAGGTGGTGCGCCGCATGGTGAGCAGCGGGGCGCCCTCCGCCTCGGCCAGCCGTTCGGCCTCGGCGGCCGTGGCGCCGCGGGCGCCGATGGACTGCCGGGCGCTGTGCAGGGTGATCCCGGCGGAGCGCATCAGGCGGTACAGGCCGGTCGCCTCCAGTTGCGCCGTGTCCAGGTCGAGCAGGCCGGGCGGAAGGTGGTTGATCAGGTACGCCATCGGCTCGCCGTGCGCGAGCCGCAGCCGCTCGATGCGGTGCACGTCGCTGTCCTCGGCGACACCGAGCGCGGCGGCGACCTCGGCGGAGGCCGGGACGACGGTGTTGACCAGCACCTTGGTCGCGGGACGCTGGCCGGCCGCCTCCAGGTCGTCGTAGAGGCTGCTGAGTTCCAGGGGGCGCTTGACCTGGCTGTGCACGACCTGGGTACCGACGCCTCGGCGGCGGACGAGGAGGCCCTTGTCGACGAGGGACTGGATGGCCTGGCGGACGGTGGGCCGGGACAGGCCGAGCCGTGCGGCGAGCTCGATCTCGTTGCCCAGCAGGCTGCCGGGGGTGAGCGCGCCGTGCTCGATCGCGGCCTCCAGCTGCTGGGACAGCTGGAAGTACAACGGCACCGGCGAACTCCGGTCCACACTGAGGTCGAGCGACACGGTGGGGTCCACATCTGGTTTCGGCACGGCCCGAGCGTAGCTCCGTGGCTGGTTGACGGGAAGTTGTGAAGTCTGATTGTCCGGACATGCGCATTGACAGCGCACGGGGTCGGCCCTCAGTTTGTTTCCATGCGCATCGGGGTCATCGGTACGGGCCGCATAGGCACCATTCATGCGAACACGCTCAGCCGCCACCGTGAGGTCGGTTCCCTGATCCTCACGGACGCGGACCCGGCGCGGGCCCAGGAGCTCGCGCACCGCCTCGGGGAGACGGCGGCGCCCGGGGTGGACGAGATCTTCAGGTGGGGCGTGGACGCCGTGGTGATCACGACGGCGACTTCGGCCCACGCCGAACTGATCGGCCGGGCAGCACGCTCCGGCCTGCCGGTCTTCTGCGAGAAGCCGATCGCCCTGGACCTGCCGGGCACACTGCACGCGCTGGCCGAGGTGGAGGCGGCCGGCACCGTCCTGCAGATGGGTTTCCAGCGGCGCTTCGACACGGGCTACGCCGGCGCCCGCGAGGCGGTCCGCTCGGGGCGGCTCGGGCGGCTGCACACCGTACGGGCGCTGACCTCCGACCAGTCCCCTCCCCCGGCGGCCTGGCTGCCGCTGTCCGGCGGGCTGTACCGGGACACACTCATCCACGACTTCGACGCGCTGCGCTGGGTGGCGGGCCGGGAGGTCCTCGACGTGTACGCGACCGGGTCGGACGCCGGGCCCGCGATGTTCCGGGAGGCCGGTGACATCGACACGGGCGCGGCCGTCCTCACCCTGGACGACGGCACGCTGGCGACGGTGACGGCGACGCGGCTGAACGGCGCGGGCTACGACGTCCGCATGGAGCTCGCCGGGGAACTGGACCAGATCGTGGTGGGCCTGGACGACCGTACGCCGATCGCGTCCACCGAGCCGACCGGGCCGCCGGCCGCGGACAAGCCCTGGACCGGTTTCCTGGAACGCTTCGGGCCCGCCTACGAGGCCGAACTGTGCGCCTTCGTCGAGGTCGTCCGCGGGGAGCGGGCCAACCCGTGCGACGGGCGGGAGGCCCTGCAGGCCCTGCGCGTGGCCGAGGCGTGCGAACTGTCCCGCCGGGAGCGGAGGCCGGTGCGGCTGGCGGAGATCGCGGGCGGGGCGGAGCCGGCGTTCGGGTGACGGGCCGGAGCAGCCCCGCTACCAGCGCACCGGCAGACTGCGCACCCCTCGCATCAGGGGGCCCGGCAGCCAGTCGCCGGGTGAGCCGTCCAGCGCGAGGCCGGGGGCGCGCTCCAGCAGGGAACGGACCGCCGTGCGGGCCTCCAGACGGGCCAGGGGTGCGCCCAGGCAGTAGTGGATGCCGTGGCCGAAGGCGAGGTGGCCGCGGGTGCCGCGGCGGATGTCGAAGCGGTCCGGGTCCGGGAAGCGGGCCGCGTCCCGGTCGGCCGCGGTGAGGCCGATCATCACCGGCTCGCCCTGCCCGACGGGGGTGCCGCCGATCTCCATGGGCTCGGCGGCGTATCTGAAGGTCGCGTTCTCCACCGGTCCCTCGTAGCGCAGCATCTCCTCGACGGCGCCGTCCAGGAGGGTCATGTCGGCGCGCAGGGCGGCGAGCTGGCCGGGGTGGGTGAGCAGGGCCAGGACCCCGTTGGTGATGAGGTTGACGGTGGTCTCGTGGCCGGCGATCAGCAGGATGAAGGCCATGCCCCGCAGTTCCCGCGGGGACAGCCGGTCGCCGTCCTCGGCCGTCGTACGGATCAGATCGCTGAGCAGGTCACCGCCCGGTCCGGCGCACCGCTTGTCCTCGATCAGTTCGGTGAGGTACTCGGCGAGCCGGACGAAGGCGTCGTGCTCGCTCTCCGCGCTGGTGGGCGCGACGACTTCGGTCGACAGCTTCCGGAACTCCGTGCGGTCCATCTCGGGGACGCCGAGCAGTTCGCAGATCACGGTGATGGGCAGCGGGTACGCGAGGCAGTCCACGAGGTCGGCCCGGCCACGCGGCAGCATCGCGTCGAGCAGTCCGTCGGTGATCTCCTGGATTCTCGGCCGCAGCTCCTCCACCCGGCGCACGGTGAACGCGCGGGTGATGAGCCCGCGCAGGCGCGTGTGCTGCGGCGGGTCGGTGGCCAGCAGGTACTTGCCGGCCAGTTCCTCGTCGACGAACATCATCCCGATCCTGCTGCCGTCCTTGGACAGCCGCGGGTCCGCGAGCGCCGAACGTGCCTCCTCGTACCCCACGACGAGCCAGGTCTCGTGGTGCTCGTCGGGCGCCGGTAACCGCACGCGGTGCACGGGGCCGAGCTCCCGCAGCCGCGCGTACACCGGGTGCGGGTCGCTGCGGAACGCGTCCCCGAACTCCGCCAGATCGATCACCCTCGTCATGGCCTCCCCTTCCGGACAACACCCCGAGGTCTCCCGGTACCCCGGCAACGCCCGGCGGGCGTGATTGGTGCCCGCCCCTCGCACCGGTCCGGCATACCCGGGTCCGGGTACGCGGGGCCTACTCCCCGTCCTCCAGGAGCCCCGCGTCGTAGGCCAGCAGGGCGATCTGCACGCGGTTGTTGAGCTCGAGCCTGGCCAGGATGCGGGAGACGTGGGTCTTGACGGTGGCGACGCTCATGAAGAGCCCGGCGGCGATCTGGGCGTTGGCGAGGCCGCGGCCGACCGCTGCGGCGACCTCGCGCTCGCGGTCGTTGAGGGCGGTGAGCCGCTCACGCGCGCGTGCGCGCCTGGTGTCGGCGGCGGTGCCGGCCGCGTGCGCCATCAACTGGCGGGTGACGGTGGGCGACAGCACCGGGTCGCCGGACGCGACCCGGCGGACCGCTTCGACGATCCCGGCGGGCGGGGTGTCCTTGAGGACGAACCCGGCGGCACCCGCGCGCAGCGCCCGCAGCACCTGTTCGTCGGCGTGGAAGGTGGTGAGGACGACGACCTGCGGGGCGTCCTCGCGGCCACGCAGCCGCTCCGTGGCGGTCAGTCCGTCCACCGAGGGCATGCGGATGTCCATCAGGACCACGTCCGGGCGGGTGCGGTCGACCAGCGCCTCGGCCTCGCCGCCGTCGGCGGCCTCCCCCACGATCTCGATGTCGTCGGCGCCCCCCATCATGAGGGACAGGCCCGCCCGCACCAGAGGATCGTCGTCGACGAGCAGCAGTCTGATCGCAGTCATGGCCGTTACGTAATCACGCCCCGGCCCACGGCAACCACGCCCGTACCTCGAAACCGCCGTCCCCCGTGGCTCCGTGCTCCAGCCGTCCCCCGGCCAGGGTCGCCCGCTCGGTCAGGCCGATCAGGCCCTGCCCCGAGCCGGGGACGCGCGGGACCTCGGCCCCGGGGAGCGGGTTGCGCACCGTGACCGTCAGGCCGTCGCCCGGGGCGCCCGTGACGGTGAGCGCGACCTCCGTGCCGGGGGCGTGTTTGCGGGCGTTGGTCAGGCACTCCTGGGCGATGCGGTAGGCGGTGCGGCCGACGGAGGCGGGGACGGCGGCGGGCTCGGTGACGCGGGAGTCGAGGGTGACCTTCATGCCCGCCGCACGGGACTCGGCGACGAGGGCGTCCAGCGCGCCGAGCGTCGGCTGGGGGCGGCCCGTGTCGTCCCGCTCCCCCGCCCGCAGCACACCGATGATCTCCCGCAGGTCCTGCAGGGCCTCGTGCGCGCTCTCGCGGATCACACCGGCGGCCCGGGCGACCTCCCCGGCGGGTGCGTCCGGCCGGAACTCCAGGGCGCCCGCGTGCACGCTGAGCAGCGTGAGCCGGTGGGCCAGCACGTCGTGCATCTCGCGGGCGATGGCCTCCCGGGCGAGCCGCTGGGCCTGCTCGGCCCGCAGCCGCGCCTCGGTCTCCGCGCGGCGGGCACGGTCGCGCAGGCTCAGCACCAGCTGCCGTTTGGAGCGGACGAACATGCCCCAGCCGATGACCGAGACGGTGAGCAGTGCGGTGAACGCGACGACGCCCGCGTAGGGCAGGTCCGGGTCGGGACGCAGCCAGAAGAACAGCGGGATCAGCGCGAGATCGATGCCGCCGATCCAGGCCACGTACCGAAGGGGCCGGTGCACGGTGAGGGTGAACAGGACGACCATGGCGGCGCCGCCCGCGGTGTTCGACAGGAAGCTGACGGGGATCATGGCGACGGCCAGCCCGACCGGCCACCGGCGGCGCGGCCAGAGCGCCGCGCAGGCGAGCGCGCCGAGCAGCTGGTCGACCACGGCGAGGGCGTGCGGGGTGTGCGGATCGTGCCGCAGGGTGTCCGCCGCGGCCAGGCCCAGGGCGACGGCGAGCAGGAAGCAGCTGAAGTCGACGGCCCAGTCGCGCGCGGTGCGCCGCGGCCGCCGCCCGGTGTTACCGGGGTCCGGGTCCAGCTCGTGGATGAGGGCGGACGGGAACAGCCACCGGCGCCCCGCGAACGCCTGCGGCGTCCGGGCCGGCTGCACACCCTGCGCGATCGACGACTTCACGGTCGGCAAATCTATGGGGTGCGACGCGTCGTGCGACCGCCTCGTGCGGGGATCGGCGACCAAAGTCGCGGCACAGGTGGACTTTCGGTGGCCCGTGCGGGCGGCAGGGCAGTCCTCCGGCGGACACGACTCGCCCCGCGGCCGATTCCGTGGGGGGAGGCCGCGGGGCGAGGGTCGGGTCATGAAGCAGGTGCTGGAGCTGATCGGATTCCTCGCCCTGGTGCAGGGCGTGCTGGGCCTGGTGCACGAGTTCACCCACTGGCACGTGGGTCTCGTCCAGCGGCTCGGCTTCCTCGACGGCTACGAGATCTACGTGAGCGTCGCGCTCGTGGTGCTCGCGTTCGCGCTGTTCGCCGCCGCGGAGAGCCGGGGGTCCGGCTGAGCGCCGGGCGGGCCCCGGCGGGTCGCACGGTTCCCTCCGACCGGGCCCGGCGGCTCAGCAGCCGAAGTCGATCAGGTCGAACATCGCGTAGTGGTCCGCGGTGTAGTAGTCCTCCTGGTACTCCTCACCGGTGACGATGCGCCGTGCACCGCGCGTGGAGGAACCGGGCGTGATCACCGTGTACTCGTGGTAGTAGCCGGTCGACTGCTTGGGCAGGACGCCTTCCCGGTTCTGGAAGACGACCCCGTCCTGCGAGTACGGGAACGGACCGCCCTGGTCGATGAGGTCCAGGGTGTCGTACGCCTGCGACGGCAGGTCGCTGTGGCAGATGCTGCCGACTGACGTGGCAGCGGCGTCCGCCGTGGTGGCGGAGACGGTGCCGCCCACGAGGAGGGCGGACAGGAGAGCGGCTGCGGCGCCGATCCGAGTGGCGCGTGGGGGGAATCTCATGGCCCCTATGATGACGCGCGTAGACGATGGCATGTCAATGACAAGCTCGTGGATTTTCCCGTCAAGTCGGATGAGTTTTCGGGAAGTTAACCTGTGGCCCGCCGTCCCCACGCCGTCCCCACGAGCACCAGCGCACCACCCACCAGGCCGAGAGCGCCGAGCCGCTCCCCGCCGAGCGCGATGCCGGCCCCGGCGGCCCACAGCGGCTCCGTGCCCAGCAGCAGGCTGACCCGGGACGGGGAGGTGCGGCGGACGGCCCACATCTGGACGAAGAAGGCGAACAGCGTGCACAGGGCGGACAGGAACAGCAGTCCGGCCCACTCCCGGGCGCCGAAGTCCGCGGCCGTCACCCAGGGGGCGGGCCCGGTGCCGGCCGACAGCGCCGCGAACACGGCGACCGCGGTGCCCAGCTGGACGGCGGTGAGCGGCAGCGCGTCGGCGCCCTGCACGGCCCGGACGCGGGACATCGCCAGTACGTGCAGGGTGCGGGCGAGGGCGGCGAGCAGCATCAACAGGTCGCCGGCGGAGGGGCTGGTGAAGCCGCCGCCCTGGGTCAGCAGGACGACGCCGAGCACGGAGAGGGCCGCGGCACCGAGGAAGGCGCGCGCGGGCCGGGTGCGGGTGACGGCGGCCTCCGCGAGCGGCGTGAAGATCATGGTGAGGCTGATGATGAGGCCCGCGTTGGTCGCCGAGGTGTGCACGACGCCGTACGTCTCCAGCAGGAAGATCCCGCTGAGGATCAGCCCCAGCAGCGCGGCACCGCGCCACTGGGCGGCGGTCAGGGCGCGCAGCGACCGCCGTCCCACGACGGCCAGCACCGGCAGCACGAGGGCGAAGCGCAGCACCAGGACGGCGATCACCGTCCGCGCGGTGGTGATGTCCTTGGCGGCGAGATAGCTGGCGCCCCACACCACCGCCACGAGCAGCACGGGCAGGTCGGTGAGCCAGGCGCGGCGGGGCGCGAGGGCGTGCGGTACGGCGATCGAGGACATGGGGGCGGCTCTTCCTGTCTCCCTGGGATGTGCGGAGACATCGGCGGCTCCCACGGTGGGCGATCACCGTACCGGCGGAGGTGATCTTCGGCTAGACGTTTTCGGGGAGCTCGTACGAGCCGTACTCGGGGCGCCCGGCGAAGTCGTACGACTGGATGGAGACGCCCGCGGCGGTGACCCGCCCTCCGGCGTGCCGGAACGCGGTCGGGACGGCGCCTTCCGGGAACAGGCGGCGGCCGGCGCCCAGCACGACCGGGAAGGTCAGCAGGTGGAGGGTGTCGACGAGGTCGAGGGCCAGGAGGGACCGGACGAGGGCGCCGCTGCCGTGGACCTGGAGCTCGCCCTCGGTGCGCTCCTTCAGGGCGGTGACCTCCTTGGCGAGGTCGGCGGTGAGCACGGTGGTGCGGGACCAGCCGGACGTGTCCAGGCCCGTCGAGGAGACGACGTACTTCGGCAGGCCGTTCAGCTTGCCCGCGACGGGGTCACCCGGATCGGTCATCTTCGGCCAGTAGGAGGCGAAGATCTCGTAGGTGCGGCGGCCGAGGAGGAAGGCTCCCACCCGGTCGAAGACCTCGGTGACGAACCGGCCGAAGTCGTCGTCGCCGTACGGAACGCTCCAGCCGCCCTGGTCGAAACCGCCGCTGGGGTCCTCCCGGGGGCCGCCGGGTGCCTGGTAGACGCCGTCGAGGGTGACGAAGACCGTGGAGACGAGCTTGCCCATGGCGGACACCTGCTTCCTGGTGCGGGTTCTGCTGTCATCACCTCAGACCCCGCCGGGCCCCGCAACTCATCGCCTCATCCGGCGTGGATCGAGAGGAGACCGCCCGCCGGGCCCTGCTTGTCACCGCCCGGGGCCTTCTTCAGGGCGCCCGTGAGGCTCTCGATGGTGAGGGACTTCCGGATGCCGCGGCCGTTGCCCTCCAGGGTGGCCAGGGACAGGCCCTCGCCGCCGAAGACCATGTCCGTCAGTCCCCGGCGGTCGAGGCCGCCGACGCGCTGGACGCCGTACTGGATGCCCTCCTCGAAGGCGACGGCGCAGCCGGTGCCGACCTCGATGCGGCCGCCGAAGCCGGCCGGGTCGAGGTCGATGAAGTTGCCCGCGCCCGCGATGATCACCGAAGCTCCCCGCGTCAGCCGCCCAGCTCCCGATGACGCGCCGCCAGCTCCGCCGCGCCCTGCTCCGTCAGCGAGCCGAACAACCGCAGGCGGGAGATGCCTCCGTCCGGAAAGATGTCCACGCGCGCGTGCGTGCCGACGGCCGGGGCCGGGAGCACGAAGCGGTGGTTGGTGTCGGGCTGGAGGCGGGTGCGGGGCAGGACCTCGCGCCACTCGCCGTCCTCGCCGTCCTTGAAGGACACCGACGCCCAGCCCGCGCTGTTGCCCTTCAGACAGGCCGTGTCGATCTCCAGGGCCCGGACCTGGGCCTGTTCGGCCAGGCGGTAGCGGATCCAGTCGTTGCCCCGGTCGCGGCGGCGGCGGGTCTCCCAGCCCTCGTCCATCGTGCGGGAGCGGCCCGGCTGGATGGTGTTGGTGGCCGGTGAGTAGAAGAGGTCGGAGGCGTCCTCGACCCGGCCGCCGTTCTCCAGGGCGACCACGTCGAAGGTGCCGAGGACCGCCAGCCACCTCGGGTCGGGGACGACCTCTCCGTACACGCGCAGGCGCGCGATGCCGCCGTCGGGGTGCTGGTTGACCCGCAGGTGCGTGAAGCGCTGCTCCACGGACACGGAGAAACCGTTCGCCGCGTGGCCGCCCACCGGGGTCCGGGGGACCAGCGTCGTCCACTTCACGTCGCCGGACAGGAGCTCCTCCGGGGACGGGGAGCCGGGCACGGACGTGCCCTCGACCGACACGGCCTGCGGGTGGTTTCCGCGGAAGTGGGCGGTGTCCACGACGATGCCCCGGATCACGCCCGGCGCGCCGAGGCGGACAAGCGCCCAGTCGTGGTCCTCGGCGGTGGGCCAGGGGTGCTCTGCGCAGGCGCCGCGGCGGCGGCGGGTTTCCCAGCCGTCCATGATCTTGCCCTTGTGCCCGAAGTGCCCGGGGTCGAACTCGGCCCGCCCGGGCACCAGCAGGTTCTCGCGCTGGGCGAAGAACTCGTCGTTGGCGGCGATGACACCGGCGCCGAGCCGCCGGTCGGCGAGGTTGGCGTGCTGGGTGAAGGGAAAGTCGGCGGTGCGGTAGTCCGCGTACGGGTCGCCGCCTCCGTAGGGGTTCGCGTCGCCGGTGAAGGTCACGATCGCCGTCACGTTGATCAGGGGTTCCTTTCGGGGTCGGCCACCGCGGGTGCGGGAGGGCGGATCAGGGGCTGCGGGTGAGCAGGCGGCCCTTCGGTGCGGTGAACTCGCCGTCCGCGACGATGCGCTCGCCGCGCAGCCAGGTGGACTTCACCACGCCGGTGAGGGTGCGGCCCGCGTACGCCGTGACGCGGTTGCGGTGCTGGAGGGCGGCCGGGTCCACGGTGAACGTCTCATCGGGCGCGAGGACGGCGAAGTCGGCGTCGCGGCCCGGTGCGATGGCGCCCTTGCGGTCGAGGCCGGCCAGTTCCGCCGTGCGCGTCGACATCCAGCGGACGACGTCCTGAAGGCCGTGGCCGCGCCTGCGGGCCTCGGTCCACACGGCGGCCAGGCTGAGCTGGAGTCCGGAGATGCCGCCCCAGGCGGTGGCGAAGTCGTCGGTCTTCAGGTCGGCGGTGGACGGTGAGTGGTCGGTCACCACGCAGTCGATGGTGCCGTCGGCCAGCGCCTGCCACAGCAGGTCCTGGTTGGCGGCCTCGCGGATGGGCGGGCAGCACTTGAACTCGCTGGCGCCGTCGGGGACTTCCTCGGCCGTCAGGGTGAGGTAGTGCGGGCAGGTCTCCACCGTGATGCGGACGCCCTCCGCCTTCGCTGCGGCGATCAGCGGCAGCGCGTCGCCGGAGGACAGGTGCAGCACGTGCACGCGCGCCTGGAGGCGCCGGGCCTGCGCGATGAGGTTCGCGATCGCCGTGTCCTCGGCGTCGCGCGGGCGGGAGGCGAGGAAGTCGGCGTACCTGGGGCCGCCCTGCTGCGGGGCCGCGTCGAGGTGGCGGGGATCCTCGGCGTGCACGATCAGCAGGCCGCCGAACCCGGCGATCTCCGCCAGCGACCGGGCGAGCTGCTCCTGGTCGAGGTGCGGGAACTCGTCCACGCCGGAGGGGGACAGGAACGCCTTGAAGCCGAAGACTCCGGCGTCGTGCAGCGGTCGCAGGTCCTTGACGTTGCCGGGCAGGGCGCCGCCCCAGAAACCGACGTCGATGTGCGCCTTGTCCGCGGCGACCTGCTGCTTCGTACGGAGGTGGTCGACCGTCGTGGTCGGCGGGAGGGAGTTGAGCGGCATGTCGACGAGGGTGGTGACACCGCCGGCCGCCGCCGCGCGCGTGGCGGTCCAGAACCCCTCCCACTCGGTGCGGCCGGGATCGTTGACGTGCACGTGGGTGTCGACCAGGCCGGGCAGCAGCACGTGGTCGCCGAGGTCCTCCAGGCGGGCGCCCTGGGGCACGGGCGCGTCGTGCGGCAGCACGGCCGTGATCGTCCCGGCGGACACCACGACCGAGGCGGCGCGCGTCCCTTCCGGAGTGATGACCCGCGTCGAGCGCAGCACCAGTTCAGCGTCGGACACCCGGACCCCTCTCTCTGCCGCCGTTTTACTTCCACGAAACGGGATGTACACCCATGTAAGGGAATTCAACGTTCTGTTGAAGGAGTCTCCACTCCCGCTCCCCGGCCGTCAAGGGCACACTTCTCCGCGGCACTCCGAGGCCGGCCGCTCTGGACGTTTCCATAAGACGGAATTAGAATTCCGGTAAGCAGAACGTAGTGACGTACAAGCAGGGAGTCAACCAGCTCCCGGGTAGGCTTTGGCCCTTCCTGTCAGGCCCTTCCTGCCAGTCCCGAAAGGAATGTGCCGTGCCGACGTCCAGCGCCAGCACCACCGAGTCCGCCAAGTCCGCCAACGGCGGCGGGGTCCAGTCCCTCGAGCGCGCCTTCGACCTGCTCGAGCGGATGGCGGACGCGGGCGGCGAGGTCGGCCTCAGCGAGCTCTCGGCGAGCAGCGGGCTGCCGCTGCCCACCATCCACCGCCTGATGCGCACGCTGGTCGTCTGCGGATACGTACGCCAGCAGCCCAACCGGCGCTACGCCCTCGGCCCGCGCCTGATCCGCCTGGGCGAGTCGGCCTCCCGGCTGCTCGGCACCTGGGCCCGGCCCTACCTCGCCCGCCTGGTCGAGGAGACCGGCGAGACGGCGAACATGGCGCTGCTCGACGGGGACGAGATCGTGTACGTGGCACAGGTGCCGTCCAGGCACTCGATGCGCATGTTCACCGAGGTCGGCCGGCGCGTCCTGCCGCACTCCACGGGCGTGGGCAAGGCGCTGCTCGCCAACACCCCGGACGACGAGGTGCGCGCCCTGCTGGCCCGCACCGGCATGCCCGCGGCCACGGACAAGACGATCACCACGCCCGAGGGCTTCCTCGCGGCGCTGGCGGAGGTGCGCCGCCAGGGCTACGCGGTCGACGACAACGAGCAGGAGGTAGGAGTCCGCTGCCTGGCGGTCTCCGTGCCCGGCTCCCCCACCGCCGCCGCCATCTCGATCTCCGGCCCGGCCGGCCGCGTCACGGAGACGGCCACGGAGCGGATCGTGCCGGTGCTGCAGCAGGTGGCGGCGGAACTGTCGCAGGCGCTGGCGAGCTCGGGCGGCTGAGCGGGCCGCCGGGTGACCGCCCGGGGGGCGCCGGCGGGCGGACCGGCTGCGGCCGACGGCATGCCGCCCACCGCCTCAGCCCCGCGGCGGCTCCCCGAACAGATCCACCGCGTCGCGGACGTCCGACAGGCCCCGGGCGAGGGCACTGACGGAGCCGATCGCACCCGCGATCAGTAACAGGGAGCGGCGCAGCCGCGGTATCTCGGGGATTCCGTCGGACGTCATCGCGGCCAGCGCGGCCAACTCGTCCTCGGCTGTCGCCCGGTCCGGGAACTCCGCCGGGTGCGCGGCGAGTTCACGGCGCAGGCGGGACACCGCGGTCCGCAGTTCCGCCATTCTCGGATCCTCGTCGCTGCCGGTCACCGGCCTCTGCCCCAAGCTCCGCAACACAGCCCTCCCCCTCGCACTCCGCGGTGCGCCCGCGCTTCCCGATCCCCCCGGCGCACGCCTCCCCGGCACTGGTCGGGCGCCTGAGACGCGGGCCAGTAAACGCCACCCGGTGCGGGTGCGCCAGCGTGCGGACCGAAATTCAGTACTCGGAAACCGGCCGCTCCCCTCGGCGTCAGGTATGCAGGACGCATGACGGACAACCACCACCAGATCGCCGGGCTGCTCCTCGCCGCGGGCGGCGGAAGACGGCTCGGCGGACGGCCCAAGGCACTGCTCGAGCACCGGGGACGGCCCCTGGTGGAGCACGCGGTGGGGGTGCTGCGCGCGGCCGGCTGCGAACGCGTGCACGTGGTCCTGGGGGCCCGCGCGGAGGCCGTACGGGAGCGGGCCCGGCTGGCCGGTTGCGTGCTCGTCGACAACCCGGAGTGGGAGCGGGGCATGGGCACCTCGCTGCGGGCGGGGCTGGACTCGCTGGCCGGCACCGGCGCGCGGGCCGCGCTGGTCTCGCTCGTCGACCAGCCGGGCATCGGGCCGCAGGCGGTGGCCCGCGTGCTCGCCGCGTACCGGGACGAGCGGTCACTGGTCTCGGCGGCGTACGACGGCGTGCGGGGCCACCCCGTCCTGCTCGGCGCGACGCACTGGGCGGGCATCGCGGCGAGGGCGACCGGCGACCGGGGGGCACGCGTGTACCTGAAGGAGCACTCCGGGGCGGTCACGCTCGTCGAGTGCGGGGACGTGGCGCGGCCGTACGACATCGACACCGAGGCCGACCTCGTCCACCTCGAGTGAGAAGGGTGGCACCGCGCGCCGCTTCCCTCGACCCGGAGAATCTCGACATCAACAGACGATTGAAGTTCCACGATGAGGAAACTATTATCCACCTATCAGAAGCGCCCAGGACCTACCCGGGCGTCTCACGCCGTACCCGGTTCGACTGGCACCCGGTGCCACCGCTGAAGGAAGTGACAGCTCATGTCCGCACCAGCGCCGTCCCCGCTGGCCATCGTCGACGCCGCGCCCCTGCCCCGGCAGGAGGAGGTCCTCACCGACGCGGCGCTCGCCTTCGTGGCCGAGCTGCACCGGCGGTTCACGCCACGCCGTGACGAACTCCTCGCCCGCCGCGCGGAGCGCCGCGCCGAGATCGCCCGCACCTCCAGGCTCGACTTCCTGCCGGAGACCGCCGGGATCCGCGCGGACGAGTCCTGGAAGGTGGCGCCCTCGCCGGAGGCCCTGAACGACCGCCGGGTCGAGATCACCGGCCCCACCGACCGCAAGATGACCATCAACGCCCTCAACTCGGGCGCGAAGGTGTGGCTCGCGGACTTCGAGGACGCCTCGGCGCCCACCTGGGAGAACGTCGTCCTCGGTCAGGTCAACCTGATCGACGCGTACACCCGGAACATCGACTTCACGGACCCGGAGTCGGGCAAGTCGTACGCCCTGCGTCCCGACGAGGAACTCGCCACCGTCGTCATGCGCCCGCGCGGCTGGCACCTCCACGAGCGGCACCTCGTCGACGCCGACGGCGCCCAGGTCCCGGGCGCCTTCGTCGACTTCGGCCTCTACTTCTTCCACAACGCCCAGCGTCTGATCGACCTCGGCAAGGGCCCGTACTTCTACCTCCCGAAGACCGAGTCGCACCTGGAGGCCCGCCTCTGGAACGACGTGTTCGTCTTCGCGCAGGACTACGTCGGCATCCCGCAGGGCACCATCCGCGCCACCGTGCTCATCGAGACGATCACGGCCGCGTACGAGATGGAGGAGATCCTCTACGAACTGCGCGACCACGCCTCCGGATTGAACGCCGGCCGCTGGGACTACCTGTTCTCCATCGTCAAGAACTTCCGTGACGGCGGCGCCCGGTTCGTCCTGCCGGACCGCAACGCTGTCACGATGACCGCCCCGTTCATGCGGGCCTACACCGAACTCCTCGTCCGCACCTGCCACAAGCGCGGCGCGCACGCGATCGGCGGCATGGCGGCGTTCATCCCGTCCCGCAAGGACGCCGCGGTCAACGAGGTCGCGTTCGAGAAGGTCCGCGCCGACAAGGACCGCGAGGCGAACGACGGTTTCGACGGCTCCTGGGTCGCCCACCCCGACCTGGTCCCGATCGCCATGGAGTCCTTCGACCGGGTTCTCGGCGACAAGCCGAACCAGAAGGACCGCCTGCGCGAGGACGTCCGCGTCGAGGCGGCCGACCTGATCGCGATCGACTCGCTGGACGCCAGGCCGACGTACCACGGTTTCGTCAACGCCGTCCAGGTCGGCATCCGTTACATCGAGGCCTGGCTGCGCGGTCTCGGCGCGGTCGCCATCTTCAACCTGATGGAGGACGCGGCCACCGCGGAGATCTCCCGCTCGCAGATCTGGCAGTGGATCAACGCGGGCGTCGAGTTCGAGAACGGCGAGAAGGCCACGCCGGAGCTGGCCCGCAAGGTCGCCGCCGAGGAACTGGACGGCATCCGCACGGAGATCGGCGAGGAGGCCTTCGCGGCCGGGCACTGGCAGCAGGCCCACGACCTGCTGCTGCAGGTCGCCCTCGACGAGGACTACGCGGACTTCCTGACGCTGCCCGCGTACGGGCAACTGGCCGGCTGAGACCCGGAAAAGCTCACTTGTCCGAGTGGCCCAGGGACCTTCCCGGGGCCACTCGGTCGCGCACGGCCTGCTTCACGGCCGTGGGCTCCGGAAAGCCCTGTGCGCGGCGGTCCCACACCACCTCGTCGTTCACCCGGACGACGAAGACACCGCCGGTGCCGGGCTTCAGCGACAGCTCCGTCAGCTCGGCTTCGAAGGTCGTCAGCAGCTCCTGCGCGAGCCAGGCGGCACGCGGCAGCCAGCGGCACTGGGTGCAGTACTCGATCTCGACCCGCTGAACATCCGTCATCCCGGGTGCACCGGCCAATCCTGTTCCGCCGCCGGCTTGCCGTGCAGGTCGGGGACCCGCTTGAGCCAGTCCGGGCGGCCCTCCTGTGTTCTCGCCGCGCGCCGGGCCTCCTCGGCGGCGAGTTCCTCCCGGGTGGGGAAGTCCGTGGGCAGCCAGGCCGCGGAGGCCTCCACGCGCGCGTGGAGGTAGTCCACGTACGCCGTACGGACGTCGTCCGGCGCCGCGAATCCCTCCTCGCCCCTCAGCCAGGCCTCGGGGACCTCCGCCGCGATCTCCCGCAGCAGCTCCCGCGTCACCTTCGGCGCCAGCTCCGCGTCGGCCGCCCGTACGTCGGGCCCGTAGTGGCCGAGGGCGTGGTGCCGGAAGTCGTAGGCCTTCGTGGGGTCGGAGGCGTCCCAGCGGTGGTGGAAGACGAGGGCGGCGCCATGATCGATGAGCCACAGGCGCGGGGGCGCGGTGCCGAACGTCGGCCAGACCATCAGGTTGGAGCTGTGGACCGTACGGTCGACGTTGACGGTCAGGGCGTCGAGCCAGACGATCCGGCCCGCCTCCAGCGGGTCCACCGGGAAGGCCTGGGCGACCCGAGGGGTGAAGTCCTTCGCGCCCGGCAGGTAGTCCATGCCGAGGTTGGTCCCGGCGCTGGCGCCGTGCAGCTCCCGTACCTCCTGGTGGGGCTCGTGGGCGGCGATCGCCGGGTCGAAGTGGACGAGGACCAGTTCGGGGAAGCGCAGCCCCAGCGCGCGGGCCAGTTCACCCACGATCACCTCGGCGACCAGCGCCTTGCGGCCCTGCGCGGAGCCGGTGAACTTCACGACGTACGTGCCCAGGTCGTCGGCCTCGACGACTCCGGGGACGGAGCCGCCGGATCGCAGCGGGGTCACGTATCGAACAGCAGTCACGTCGCGCAGCACACCGGCCAGCGTAAGGCAGGCCGGACTGGCCCTACCCGTTGGCCAGCGGGTTGGGCAGCGGCAGGTAACGGGCGGCGGCGCCGTCCGCGCCGGTCCAGCGCAGCAGCAGGTTCGTCTTGCCGGGCAGGGTGGGCGAGGCGAGCAGGGCGGGGATCTCCGGGAGGTCGTGGGCGGCGAGGGCGCGGCGGGCGGCGGGCCAGGGGTCGAGGCCCGGGTGGTGTTCGGCCAGGGCGGCGGCGATCTCGGTGAGGTGGTTGACGACCAGGCAGTACACCAGCCGCTCCCAGCCGGCCGCGCGGGAGACGTCCGGCAGCAGCTTGACGCCCTCGGCGTCCCGGAACAGCGCCTGGACGGGCGTACCGGAGGCGTCGACGGCGATCAGCGTGTTCTGCAGGTGTGCCTCGAGGACGACGCCGTGGCCGGCGAAGGCGGTCAGGGCCGGGGGGACGACCTGGCGCAGGTACGCCTCCCACCAGGCCGCCGGGTCGGGGGCGGCGGCGAGGGGATTGCCCTCGAAGCCCTCGACCAGCCCGGCGGCGAGCAGCGGGGTCGCGCCGGGCAGCAGGTGGCCGCGCAGGCCGTCGCGGACCAGCACGGCCAGTTCCTCGAAGGCGAACGCGGCGGTGCGGTAGCCGCGGTCGCTCAGCCAGGCGGCCGGGCCGGCGGACGCGGCGAGGGCGTGGCTCGCGGCCGTGTCGGTGCGGCGCAGTCTCCGTAGGTCGTGGCGCCACAGGCGGCGGATGTCGTTGGTGATCCGCACGTCCAGGCTGAACTTCAGGTACAGGTCGCGGCGGGGCTCGTACAGGGTGCGCACGGCGGCGGTCGGCCAGGCCGGGAACGGGGTCGTGCCGAGGTGGACCAGGCGGCCGTCGGCGAAGGCCGGGGCAAGGTCGGGGCCGACGAGGCCGAGCTGCCAGGGGTGGGCGGGCAGCAGCCGGTAGCCGGGCGGGGCCGCGCCGAGGGCGTCGAGCGCGCAGGTGTCGCCCTCCTCGGCCACCTCGTCCTCGCGCACGCCGAGCAGCACCAGCGGGAAGCGGGCATGGGCCTCGGGGGCGTACGGCAGCCAGGCCGCGACGGGGCCGCCGCCGCGCGCCTTGGGCGCGGGGTGGTGAGGATGGCCGGTGATGAGGGACTGTTCGGAGCGCAGGTACGGGTCGTCGGGCGCCGTCGTACGGGCGCGCGCGGCGAGCAGCGCGGCGACCGCGTCCCGGCTGTCGATCATCTCGGTGGGCAGGTCGTCGCTGGACAGTCCCGTGTGCCGGCGCAGTTCCTCGGCGACCAGTTTGACCAGCTCGGTGTGGCCGATGCGCCGCCAGGCGCCCGCCGCGTGCACCTCGGGCGCGGCGGGCCGCCGCGCACCGCGCACCCGCAGCAGGCGGCCGGTCCCGGGCAGCCGGTACGTCCGCCGTTCCCCGGTCGCGGGCAGCGGCTCGGCGACCTCCCGCAGCAGGCAGTTGAGCAGGGGCGCGGCCGCGTACGCGTCGGCGCGCTCCGCGACGTCGTCGACGGCGGGCAGGTGATCCACGACGTCGTCGCTGGGGGGCATGTGGTCCACGCGATCCATTCGTACTTCGTCCGGGGTCCGATCGCGATCAGTATGTCTGTCGTCCCTGCATGCTGCCGTCCACGGAAGCCGTGCCCGTCCCGCTGTCGTACCCGAGGAGCCGACCGTGTACCGCCCGCCCCTCTCCCACCACCACCCTCCCGAGGAAGGCCCTTCGGGCCCCCCCACCTCCGAGGCCGAGGTCGCCGAGGAGCTGGCCGTCGTCCGGCCCGACCTGGTGCCCCGGTACACGGCCGGGCTGCCCGGCGCGCGGGCGGCCGTGCTGACCCGCCTGTGGCGGGCGCTCGCCCATGAACCGCTGCCCTGGATCACCCGCCGGGTGCACGGGGCCCGTGACCTGACCGTGCGGCTGGCGGACGGACGCCGGCTGCGCGGCCCGCGCGCGGATCCGTACGCGACCGACGCGTACGTCACCGTCGTCCACCTCGACGGTGTGGCGTACGACGATCCGGCGCGCCTGATGACGGACCTCGCGGTGCCGCACGCCGCCGCCTTCGCCGCCGAGCTCGGGCACAGCGTCGCGTCGCTGGCGCTGTCGCGGGCCGGTCGGCCGGAACATCCGAAGGAGTGGCCGGAGCGGGGCTGGGAATGGGAGCAGCGAGTGGTCGACGGGCACCCCTTCCATCCGAACTGCCGTTCCCGGCCCGGCTTCTCGGTGGCCGAGCAGCTCGCCTACGGGCCGGAGCACGGGCCGGTGGTGGAGCTGGGGACGGTCCCGGTCCCGGCGCGGGAGTGCCTGGTGACCGGGGCGTGGCCGGACGAACTGCGGGACGGGGAGCGGCTGCTGGTGCCGGTGCACCCCTGGCAGGCGGCGCATGTCCTCGAGCGCCCGTACGACGGCTGGTCGGGCGCCCATCCCCTGATGTCGCTGCGCACCCTCGCCCTGCCGGGCGGGCCGCACGTGAAGACGGCGCTGAGCGCCCGGCTGACGTCCTCGGTGCGGGACATCTCGGTGTACTCGGTGGGCGTGGCGGCCACGTTGTCGGCGTTCGCGGAGGATCTCGCGGCCCGCACGGACGGCCTGCTGCACGTCACGCGCACCCTGGGCGCGGTGACGGCCAGCACCCCCGATCTGGCGGCCGTGTTGCGCGAGTCGCCGCAGGTGTACGCGGCGCCGGGCGAGCACGTCCTGCCGGTGGCCGCCCTCGCCGCCACCGATCTGCCGAACTCCCCTTCCTGGCTCGCGGACTTCGCCCGCCTAGCCCTCACGGTGGGCCTGCGCCTGCTGGAGCTGGGTGTGGCGCTGGAGGCGCACGGCCAGAACCTCCTCGTCGTCCTGTCCCCCTCCGGCGCTCCCCTCCGCCTGGTCTACCGCGACCTCGCCGACATCCGCGTCAGCCCCGCCCGGCTGACCCGCCAGGGCATCACGCCCCCGGAGCTGACCGGCCGCCTGGTCACCGACGACGAAGCGGCCCTGCGCCGCAAGCTGTTCGGCTCCCTGGTGGCCGGTGCCCTGGCCGGGACGGCCGGTTCCGGCCCGGCCCTGGGCGCGGCCCTGCAGACGGCCGTACGGGATCTGCCGCCCACCCCGGACCTCGCGGCCCTGCGCGAAGCACCACTGCCCGCCAAGGCGTTGACGCTGATGCGGCTGTCACCCGAGACGCCCGGTGACCTGTGGACGGCCCTGCCCAGCCCGCTCGTTTTGGAGCACGGCACCTGAGATCAATAGGATCCGCCGATGATCAGAAGACAACGGCTGGCGGCGGGGGTCTGTGCCCTGCTCGCCGCGCTGACGGCAGGGCTGGCGTTCCCCGCCGGAGCGGTCGCCGACGAGACGGACGACCAGGCCGCTCCCAAGGTGGAACTCGTACTGGACGTCAGCGGTTCCATGCGCACGCGGGACATGGACGGCGGGTCGCGGATGGCCGCGGCGAAGCAGGCGTTCAACGAGGTGCTCGACGCGACACCCGAGGAGGTCCGGCTCGGGATACGCACGCTCGGCGCCAACTACCGTGGTGACGACCGCAGGACGGGCTGCAAGGACACCGAGCAGCTCTACCCGGTCGGCCCGCTTGACCGGACCGAGGCGAAGACGGCGGTCGCCACGCTGGCGCCGACCGGCTGGACGCCGATCGGTCCGGCGCTGCAGAAGGCGGCCACCGACCTCGACGGCGGTGACGGCACCCGCCGGATCGTCCTGATCAGCGACGGCGAGGACACCTGCCAGCCGCTGGACCCGTGCGAGGTGGCCCGCGAGATCGCCGCCAAGGGCATCGGGCTGACCATCGACACCCTCGGCCTGGTCCCGGACGCCAAGACCCGCGACCAGCTCAGCTGCATCGCGGACGCCACCGGCGGCACCTACACCGACGTGCGGCACAAGGAAGAACTCAGCGACCGCGTGGGCCAGTTGGTGGACCAGGCGGCCGATCCGGTGGTGACCCCGGTGGCCACCGAGGGCGCGCGCGAGTGCGCGAAGGCGCCCGCGCTGAAGTCGGGGCTGTACACCGACCGTGAGGAGTTCGGGCAGCAGCGCTGGTACCGGGTGGACGTCGGCCCCGGCCAGGAGGTGCGCGCCTCGGTGAGCGTGGCGGCCGACCGGGCCGTGGGCCCCGACTACGGGGTGCTGCTGCGGGCCGTGACCGTGCACGGCCGGGAGATCGTGCGCGGCGAGGCCGCGGGTGACGGCCGTACGGACGTGATCTCGACGGGCCTGCGCTACCCGAGGGCCGGGAGCGACGACGAAGACGCCACCGCCGAGACCGTGTGCCTGCAGGTCACCAACTCCTTCTCGGCGGCCTCCGGTGTGAAGACCACGCCCGGGCTGCCGCTGGAGCTGACCGTGGACGTCGTGGACGGCCCGGACAAGGCGAGCGACGTGGCCTCCTTCGGCCTGGGCCGCGGCTGGTGGCTGCTCGGCGCGCTGGTGCTCACCGGCTTCGTCGCGGGTCTGCTGTGGGGCTGGGTGTCGCGCTGGCGGGTCGCGGTCTGGAGGACGAACTGATGCGTATCACTCGTGTGTTGGGCGCCGCGCTGCTGGCGTTCGGGGCGACGCTCGCACTCGCCGCGGGGCCGGCCGCCGCCGGCTCCTCCCCCTCCGCCGGTCCCTCCGGCGACGGCAAGGCGCCCACCGAGGCGGGCACCTCCTTCCGTACGGCGACCGAGATCGACCAGGGGCAGCAGGCCACCGCCGGCGGTTCCACCGGCGACTACCTGTACTGGTCGTTCCCGGCGGACTCCGGGCAGCGCCCCACCGTCAGGGCGACGGTGAAGCTGCCCGGCACGCACACCGCCGAGACCTGGCAGATCGACGTGTACGACGGCCTGCGGCGCCGCCAGGCCTGCCAGTACGGCGCCCAGACCCGCACCGCCGGCCAGGGCGTCTCCTCCGTGGACCTGACCTGCGTCCTGCGCACGGTCCGCGCCTGGTCGGAGCCGTGGGCCGACGACCCGCTGCCGGGCACGTACTACATCCGGCTGACCGTCGTGGACCTGCGCTCCTCCGATCTCGGCCAGCCCGTCGACGCCCAGGTCCGCGTCGACTCCAAGGACGTCGGCGGGTCGGCCGCGGTGGACGGCTCACTGGCCGAGCCGCTGGTCCCCGGGATCGCCGCCAAGCCGGCGAGCGAGGACGACGGTTCGTCGAAGCCGGCCGTGCTGTCCGCCGTCGAGCCGGACGACGGCTGGTCCTCCGGTTGGTGGACCGACCGCTGGGTGTGGACCGCGGTGGGCGGCGTGCTGGCCGCCCTGGCCGGCATCGGCGGGTACGCGCTGACGCGCGGGCCGGGACGGCCGTCGCGGGTGCCGCCGGGCGCCTGAGTCACCTCACCCGGAAGAAGGCCCGCCGGTCGCCCGGCGGGCCTTCTCTCCTTTCACGCCTCCCGCAGCGCCTTGGCCACCGCACCGTCCCCGGACACCTCGATCCGCCCCTCGCGCACCGCGTCCGGGACGCTCAGCTCACCGCGGGCGACCGCCGTACACGTGCCGGTGTCCATGACGAACCGGGCGTCGGGTTCGGCGGGGGCGCGCCCATCGCCGTACACGGGTCCGTCCTCGGCACCGATGTACAGGTGGAAGACGCCCTCGTCCAACCGGACTTCGACGAGGCCGGCCCCCTCCAGCTCACGCAGCAGCGGCAGCGCGAACCAGTGCGCGCGCACCGCGTCGGTGGGCCGCCGCTCCCCCAGCTCGGCCCGGCCCCACTCGCCGAGCGCCTGCAGCACGGGCAGCAACCGCCGCCCGTGTGCGGTCAGTTCGTACACGTAGGCGGCGCCCGGCGGAGGCAGCCGGCGCCGTGTCGTCAACCCGTCCCGCTCCATGTCCCTCAGCCGCGAGGCGAGTACGTCCGTGCTCACGCCGGGCAGGTCGGCATGCAGGTCCGTGTAGCGGCGGGGACCGGCGAGCAGCTCCCGGACGATCAGCAGGGTCCAGCGGTCGCCGACGAGGTCGAGGGCGCGGGCGGCGGAGCAGTACTGGTCGTAGCTTCGGCGAGGTGACATGTCCCGCAGTCTAGACATGCCGTTGGACTTTCCAAGCCGGAACTTGGTAAAACCAAGCAACACACCGAACCGGAGGGGCGAGCGCGCATGGAGTTCCGGCAGTCGAACAAGCTCAGTGAGGTCTGTTACGAGATCCGCGGCCCGGTGATCGAGCAGGCCGACGCGTTGGAGGCGGCGGGCCACAGCGTGCTGCGCCTGAACACCGGCAACCCCGCGGTGTTCGGCTTCGAGGCGCCGGAGGAGATCCTCCAGGACATGATCCGGATGCTGCCGCAGGCGCACGGCTACACGGACTCGCGGGGCGTCCTCTCCGCCCGCCGGGCGGTCGCCCAGCGCTACCAGACGCTGGGCCTGGAGGTCGGCGTCGACGACGTGTTCCTCGGCAACGGCGTCTCCGAACTGGTGTCGATGGCGGTACAGGCGCTGGTGGAGGACGGCGACGAGATCCTGATCCCGGCCCCGGACTTCCCCCTCTGGACGGCGGTGACGACCCTCGCCGGCGGCAAGGCGGTGCACTACCTCTGCGACGAACAGGCCGACTGGTACCCCGACCTGGACGACATGGCGGCGAAGATCACCGACCGCACCAAGGCCGTCGTCATCATCAACCCCAACAACCCCACCGGCGCGGTCTACCCGAAGGAGATCGTCGAGGGTGTCCTCGACCTCGCCCGCCGCCACGGCCTGATGGTGTTCGCCGACGAGATCTACGACCAGATCCTGTACGACGACGCCGTGCACCACTCGGCCGCCGCACTCGCCCCCGACCTGGTCGTCCTCACCTTCTGCGGCCTGTCGAAGACGTACCGGGTGGCGGGCTTCCGCTCGGGCTGGCTGGTCGTCACCGGTCCGAAGCAGCACGCTAAGGACTACCTGGAGGGCCTGACCATGCTGGCCTCCATGCGGCTGTGCGCCAACGCGCCCGCGCAGTACGCCATCCAGGCCGCGCTCGGCGGCCGCCAGTCCATCCGTGAACTGACCGCCCCGGGCGGGCGGTTGCGCGACCAGCGGGACGTGGCCTGGGAGAAGCTCAACGAGATCCCCGGCGTGTCCTGCGTGAAGCCGAAGGGCGCGCTGTACGCGTTCCCGCGCATCGATCCCAAGGTCCACCGCATCCACGACGACGAGAAGTTCGTCCTGGACCTGCTGCTGCGGGAGAAGATCCAGGTCGTCCAGGGCACCGGCTTCAACTGGCCGACGCCCGACCACTTCCGGATCCTGACGCTGCCGTACGCGGATGACCTGGAGGCGGCGATCGGGCGGATCGGACGGTTCCTGAGCGGGTACCGGCAGTAGCCGGAACGACTGCCGCTCCCACTGCCCGGTGTTCCTCGGCGGTCGTCGGGGTGGACAGCCAGCAGTTTGTCGCCGCGCGCATGGCACGGCAAGACGTCTTCGATCGGAAGCCCGCACCCGTTTTCAGCTTCGTCCAGGAGGAAGTCACACTGCGCCGCCCCATCGGAGGCAGAATGGTGCTGCGGACGCAGCTCGAACGCCTGTTGGAGTTCGGCCAGCGGCGGAACGTGGAGATCCAGGTGATGCCACCGACCGCGAGGACCATGCCGGTCTCGCGGGGTCACTCCAACTACTGCGGCTGAAGGAGGGAGACACGGTGGGGCACAACGAGGTCCAGCTCACCAGCCGACTGATCTCCCAACCCAAGGAGATCCAGGTCCTTGAGATCCGCTATGGCATCATCCGCGCCCAGGCTCTCACGCCCCGTGAGTCGCTGGCCTTCATCGAAAAATTGCTGGGAGAGACATGATGACCAACCCCTCGACGGGGAACGGTTCCGCGCTGGATTGGTTCAAGAGCAGCTACAGCACGAACGACGGCCCGGAGTGCGTCGAGGTCGCGACCACCCCCGGCACCATCCACGTACGGGACTCCAAGCACAGGCACGGCCCCCGACTCGCCTTCGGGCCGCGGGTGTGGTCCGCCTTCGTCTCGTACGCCGCCGATCACTGAGCAGCATCAAGGTTCCGGACAGGGACGACGGGGGCGACCCGGCTGAAGACGACTTCTGGCATCCGGCCAGTGTTGCAGGCGGGCGACCCCGAACGCGGCGGCGCATCAGGCCCCGTGGGCGCACCGGTCCAGCTCCTCGCCGATGGCCGCGCGCAGCGTGTCGTGGCGGGGACCGAGCCGGTGGCGCTCGTCGCTCCACCTCTCGCGTGGGTACAGCCACACGGGAAGCCCCACGAGGTCGGCCGGCTCCCAGTCGTAGCGCGGCCACACGTGAGCGTGCAGGAAGTCGTCGGTGTTGCCGAGGATCTCCAGGTTCACGCGCCGGAAGGCGGGGTCCAGTCGCCGGCAGGCCCGCTCGACGGCCTCGCCGAGACGGTCCATGTCGGCCAGGAAGCCCAGGCGCCGGTGCCTGGGCAGGTCCGACAGCCGCCGCACCGCCGGGTCGTCCGCCAGCAGCACCGCGTACCCGGGCAGGAACTGGACGTCCCCGATCACCGCGAAGCCCGCGTCCAGGCGCCGCAGCACCGTGGGGTTTTCCCCGCGAAGGGCACCGCCGATCCGGTCGTTGCGCCAGTCGTCGCTCATGACCTGCGACTTTACCGGGCCGGGACGGCTGTCTGGCCGAGTCGGTCCTGCGGGCCGCGGGGGCCTGTGGCACCGTGCTGACAGGCGAGCGGGAAGGGCGCGGACGTGGGTGATCTTCTTCTCGTCCGGCACGGTCAGACCGAGTGGTCTCGGTCCGGGCGGCACACGGGATGGACGGACGTGCCCCTCACCGAGCAGGGACGGGAGGAGGCGCGGCGGCTGGCGCCGTTGATCCGTGAGCACCGGATCGCGGCGGCGTTCGTCAGCCCGCTGCGGCGGGCGCGGGAGACCGCCGAACTCATCGGGGTGCGCGATGCGGGTGTCGACGCCGATCTGCGGGAATGGGACTACGGCGGTTATGAGGGTGTGACCACCGCGGAGATCCAGCGCACGCGGCCCGGCTGGTTCCTGTTCACCGACGGGGTGGCGCCGGGGCCGCCGGAACGCCCCGGGGAGACCCCGGAAGAGGTCGGGGAGCGCGCCGACCGGATGCTGGCCGAGGTGGACGCCGTCGACACCGAGGGCGACGTACTGCTCGTGGGGCACGGTCACTTCCTGCGGGTGCTCACCGCCCGCCGGCTGGGGCTGCCGCCGCGGGACGGGGCGCTGTTCCAGCTGGCGACCGGGACACTGTGCCGACTGGGCACGGAGCACGGGCGGCCGGTGATCGCGGGGTGGAACGTCCGGCCGGGCGTGTAGGGGGCGCAGAGCCGGGCCGGCTGTCAGTGGGCGGTCGTAAGCTTCGAAGTGGGCCGACCGCCGGGGAGGAGCACGCCGTGAGCCGTTCGCCGACCGCCGCGCAGCGGCGGTTGATCGACGCCGCCGACCCCGTCACCGGGCGGCTGAAGGGGACGGAGGCGCAGCTCGCGGCGCTGGTCGAGCGGGGGCTGGCCTTCCGGCATCCGCGGCCGCCGCACGACCACTTCCTGACGCCGACCGGGCACCGCGTACGGGAGGCGGTGCCGGAGGTGGCCGCCGAGCCGGTGGTGCAGCCCGCGGGCGGTGGGGTCTTCGCGGCGCGCGTCGGAGGGGACGACGAGGAAGCCGCCGGGCCGTCCCGGGCGCGCGAGGTGCACAGCGCCTGGCAGGGGCTGCTGGAGCTGCGCCGGATGACCAACCCGGACGGTGCCGTGGACCGGCCGTGCTCCTGGGAGCGTACGCATCTGGTGCGGGCCGCCGCCCTCGCGCTGGAGGCGGCCGGGCACCGTCCGGCGGGCCGGGACACCGACGGCTACCGGGTGCGCGCGACCCCGCAGCCGGAGGCGGTCGCCGTGTACGCGCCGGACGGCGAGGCGCTGCGGGCCTGTGCGGGCACGCTGGAGCGGGCGGGCTGGCAGGCCGGGGAGTACACGGAGCCCAGGACGAGAGTGCGGTATCTGCTGGCATCGCCGCGTCGGGCATGACGCGCGTGCCAAGATCGGTCGACCGGAAGTCCGAGCGCGAGAAGGGAAAGCAGTGGCCGAACCGTTTTCCGTCCGTGTGACCGTCCGCGGCTACGAGACCGACGTACAGGGTCACCTCAACCAGGCGGTGTACCTCAACTACGCGGAACACGCCCGCTGGACACTGCTGAAGGCGGCCGGAATCAGCCAGGCCGAGCTGATCGGCCGGGGCGTGGGCCCGGTGGCGCTGGAGACCACCATCCGCTACCGGAGCGAACTGCTCGCCGGTGACGAGGTCGACGTGACGTGCGAGTTCGAGTGGAGCGGCGGGAAGACCTTCAGGATCCGGCAGGAGGTCCGCAGGACCGAGGGCACGGTGGCCGCCGAGATCACGGCGGTGGGCGGGATGATGGACCTTAAGGCCAGAAAACTGGTCGCGGACCCGGCGGAGCTCTTCAAGGAACTGGCCGCGGACCTGAGCCTGTTCGGACTGTAGGCCGCACCGGGCCCCAAGCGGATCGCTCCGGAGCAGACCGTGAGCGCGGGTCGGGGCGTCGGGCCAGGTGGCCCGCCGCCCCCCGAGGTCAGGCCGGTACGAACGCCGGCCTGTGGTCCTCGGCCCACTGCCGGTACGTCCGCGCCGGGCGCCCCAGCGCCTCCCGCAGGTCCTCGGTGACCACGGCGTTGCCGCCCTCCTCTATGAACCGGGCGGCGGCCTTCACCGGCCGGCTGCCCGAGGCCACGCCCTGCATGATGCCGCGGCGCCCGTCATGACGCGGCCGTCATCGGGCGGGTCGGCACCGGTACCTGGTTGAAGCCGTAGTACAGGGCGATCAGCCCGTGCGCGGCCAGGGTCAGGGGCGCCGAGACGAAGGCGAGGCCGACCGTCACCGGGTAGGCCAGGGACCCCAGCGCGAACCGCACACGGGTCGCCCTGGCCGCCGGGACGTCGACCCGGGCGTCGAAGAGGTGCCCGGTGCGGGTGAGGTGCCACCACAGGGCCTGGAAGGTGAGCGCCATCGCGACCATCACCAGGCTGTAGACGGCCGCCGCCACATGGGAGGCCCGCTCCTCGCGCAGGTACTCCGCGAGCAACGCCGTGGGCCAGGGCACCGCGGCCACCACCATCAGCACCAGCAGGTTCAGGAACACCAGCGTGCGGTCGACGCGGGCGACGTAGCTGAAGAGCTGGTGGTGGTTGACCCACATGATGCCGATGACCAGGAAGCTCACCACATAGGCGGCGTACGACGGCCACTGCGCGCCGAGCGCGTGCCACAGTCCGCCGTGTTCACCGGTCTCGGGAACCTTGATCTCCAGGATGAGCAGGGTGATGGCGATGGCGAAGACACCGTCGCTGAAGGCCTCGACGCGGCTGGACTCGTTCATGGCGCACAGGGTGGCACCATCGGCCCGGAGGGCGCGCGTCCGCGCGCGCCCCGGGGACGGCCGCCGACCGGGAGCCGGCCGTCCCGGCCGGAGTCCTTCACGTGCTCAGCCCTGGGCGGCGATCCGCGCCAGGCGCCGGGCCTCGTCCCGCGTCGAGCGGGCGATCGCGTCCTCGTCGACGGTGAGCAGGCGCCCGTCCCCGACGATCTGCCGGCCGTTCACGAACGACGCGGTGACGGGGGCCGCCGCGCCGAAGACCAGCGCGGTCACCGGGTCGGCGATGGAGGCGTGGGCGAGGGTGTCGAGCTTCCACAGCACCAGGTCGGCGAGCTTGCCGGGCTCCAGGGAGCCGGTCTCCGTGGCCCGGCCCAGCACCTGGGCGCCGCCGTACGTTCCGAGGCGCAGCGCCTGCCGGGCGTTCAGTGCCGCTTCCCGGTGCGCGCCGAGGCGGTTGATGAGGAGGGCGTTGCGCAGCTCGGTGTGCAGCTCGCCCGACTCGTTGGAGGCGGTGCCGTCGACGCCGAGGCCGACCGGGACGCCGGCCGCGAGCATGTCGGGGACGCGGGCGATACCGGCGGCCAGGCGGGCGTTGGAGGAGGGGCAGTGGGCGACACCGGTCTTCGTCCGGGCGAAGGCGGCGATGTCGGAGTCGTTCATGTGGACGCAGTGCGCCATCCACACGTCCTCGCCGAGCCAGCCGGTGGACTCGAAGTAGTCGGTCGGGCCCATGCCGAACATCTCGTGGCAGAACTTCTCCTCCTCCACGGTCTCCGAGCCGTGGGTGTGCAGCCGCACCCCGAGCCGACGGGCCAGCTCGGCGCCCTGCCGGAGCAGTTCGGTGGAGACGGAGAAAGGCGAGCAGGGGGCGACGGCGACCTGGGTCATCGCGTCGAAGGAGGCGTCGTGGTGCTCCTTGACGGTCTCCTCGGTCGCGGCGAGGGCGCCCTCAAGGGTCTCGACGGCGAAGTCCGGGGGCAGGCCGCCGTCCTTCTCGCTGCGGTCCATGGAGCCGCGGGCCAGGGTGAAGCGGACGCCCGTCTCGCGGGCGGCGCGGATGATCGCGCGGGACAGGTCGCCGGAGCCCTGCGGGAAGACGTAGTGGTGGTCCATGGCGGTGGTCACCCCGCCGCGGGCCATCATCGCCAGCGAGCCCCGGGCCGCCGCGTACACCATCGGCTCGTCGATGCGGGCCCATGTCGGGTACAGCGCGACCAGCCAGTTGAAGAGGTTGTGGTCCGTGGCCAGGCCCCGGGTGATCCACTGGTAGAAGTGGTGGTGGGTGTTGACCAGGCCGGGGGTGACCAGGTGCCCGGAGGCGTCGATACGGCGTACGACGTTCTCCAGGCCCTCGGGGGTCCTGCCCGCGCCGACCGCCTCGATGCGGTTGCCGGCGATGACGACGTGCCCGGAGGCGTACTCCGTGTCGTCGGCGTCCACGGTCGCGATCGAACAGTTCTCGATGACGATGCGCTGTGCCATCGTTCGTCCTCTGCTTTCGATGAGTTCGATGTCCGTGTCCGCGTCAGAGGTTGGTGAGGTCCACCGGGATCCGCGGCTCGCAGCCGTCCCGGAGGACGGTGGCCTCGATCAGCCCGTAGGGGCGGTCGGCGGCGAAGTACACCGCTCCGCCGGCGGTGTCGTTCTTCAGCCCGAACGGCTCCAGGTCGACGAGGAAATGGTGCTTGTTCGGCAGGGAGAAGCGGACCTCGTCGATCTCGCCGCGGTTGTCGATGATGCGGGCGCCCATCGCGTACAGCGTCTGCTGCAGCGAGAGCGAGTACGTCTCGGCGAAGGCCTGGAGCAGGTGCCGCTTCGTCTGCGCGTAGGACTCCTCCCAGTCGGGCATCGGCTGCCCGTCGTCGCTCCAGCCGAACCGCCAGCGGCCGGAGACCTCGGTGGCCAGGATGCGGTCGTGGGCCTCCTTCAGCGTCGTGTACTTGTCCTTGACGTAGCCCCAGAACTCCGAGTCCGTCGAGTTCATCACGACGAGGTCCTTGAGCCCGGAGACGACCTCCCAGGTCGCGCCGTCGTACGTGATCTGGGTCAGCCGGGTCTCCTGGCCCTTGCGGACGAAGGAGTGCGCGCCCTTCCCGGAGTGCTCGATCCGCTCCCAGGCGTACTCCTCGACGCGGATACGGGCCCGGTGGATCGGCTCCTGGGAGGTCACGAAGTGCCGGGCGAGGTGGATGCCGAACTGCTCGGCCGACTCGATGCCGTACTCCTTGGCGAACGCGTACACCGTGTTCTTGGTGGTGTCGGTCGGCAGGACGTTGGCGTTCGAGCCGGAGTAGTGGACGTCGTCCATGTCGCCGGAGAGCGACACCGAGACGTTCAGGTCCCTGATGTGGTGGGTGGCGCCGTCCCGCGTGATCTTGACGACTCGGTTCCCGGCCTTGCCGTACTGGTTCTGTCCCAGGATGGGCATGTGTCTGCTAGCTCCCTCGGTAAACGGAGTAGCCGAACGGGTTGAGCAGCAGCGGTACGTGGTAGTGCTCCCCGGGCTGCACGGCGAAGGTGATCGCCACCTCGGGGAAGAACACGGCACCGCTGTCCCGGTTCGCGGGGGCGTCCTGCTGCGCATCGGCTTGCTTCTTCTCGGACTTCAGGAAATACGCCTCGACGGCGAAGTCGAGCCGTACGTGTGTCGTCCCTTCCGGCAGGTCCGGAAGGTCCTTGCACCGGCCGTCGGCGTCGGTCGCGGAGCCGCCGAGCGCCTGCCAGTCCGCCCGGCGCCCGCGGCGGGCGGAGAGCCGCACCGCGACGCCCTCGGCGGGGCGGCCGACGGACGTGTCCAGGATGTGCGTGGACACGGAGGCGGTGGTGCTGGTGCTCATGGTCAGGCGTCCTCTTCGACGAGTCGGGCCAGTCGGATGCGGTTGATCCTGCCCAGCTCGGTGCGGACGATCTCCCGCTCCTGCTCCGGCGAGTTCCCGAGCCGCTCCTTGACCGCGTCCCGCATCTGCTCGCCGGTCCGGCCGGTGGCGCAGATCAGGAAGACGTGGCCGAACTTCTCCTGGTAGGCCAGGTTCAGTTCCAGCATCTCCGCCTTGAGTTCCTCGGAGGCGCCGGCCATGCCGCTCTGCTCACGGGCGGAGGCCGTCTCGCCCGGCTCGGGGCGGCCGATCGGCGGGTGCCCGGCCATCGCCTCCTGAAGGTCCGCGGCGGTCAGCTCGGCCATGGCGGCGTCACTGGCGGCGTAGAGGTCCTCGGGGGTGGCGTAGGGGCGGGCGGCGAGCAGGCGCCCGGCCCACGCCGTGGCGGTGCACGCTTCGTGGAGGGCGGCGAAGGCGGCGTGCTCCTCCAGAGCGTTGAACCGGGCCAGGCCCGGTGGCGTGGAAGTCGAAGTCACGGGAGCCTCCGTGGCCGCGAGCGGCCGTCGTACTGAACGGGCTGCCGCCAGCTAACGCCCTCCGACACCAGAACGTCAACACTTTGTTGAAAATTGGGGTCGGCGAGAGCGGCGCTCAGGGGTGCTTCTCGCGGTTCAGGTAGTTGTAGACGGTGAAGCGGCTGACGCCGAGCGCGCCCGCGACGGTCTCCACGCCGTGCCGTACGGAGAACGCGCCACGCGCCTCCAGGACCCGTACGACCTCCTGCTTGGCCTTGCGGTCCAGCTCGGCCAGCGGCTTGCCCCGCTTGCGCTCCATGGCGGCCAGGATGTGGTCCAGGGAGTCGGCGAGCTGGGGCAGGCGTACGGCGACCACGTCGACGCCCTCCCAGGCGAGCACGACGTCGTCCGGGCCGGCCTCGTCCGGCGGGAGCATCTCCCCGCCCATGGCGTCGACCAGCGGTTTCACGGCCGTGATGAAGGGCTCGTCCCCGGTCACCTCTCACCCTCCGGGATCACGTTGACCTGGAGCGAGATCCGGGTGGCGCCGGCCTCCAGGGTCTTGCGCAGCAACGCGTCCACGGCGGTGAGGACGGCGTCGGCGCCGCCTTCCGCCGTGTTGCCGAACGGGCCGACGTCCACGGCGTCCAGTTCTGCCGTCCGGACGACCTGCCGCGCCACCAGGGCGTGGGCGGGCGCCTCGTCCAGGTCGAAGGGTTCGGTCGTGAACTCCACTCTCAATCGCACGCGCTCAACCTAACGCGCGGCACGGTTCTCCGGGCAGCCCTCCCGGTCACCGGGTCCCCTTGCGCAGGAACCGCCGCAGCCGTGTCAACGGCCAGGTGTTGATCACGTCGTCTTTGGTGAGCCAGCCGCGCTGCGCGGTCCCCACGCCGTAGCGCATGTTGGCCAGGTGGACGACGGCGTGGGCGTCGCTGTCGACGGCGAACCTCACCCCGTACCGCCTGGCCCGCAGGATGTCCTCGTCGCGCAGGTCCAGCCGGTCCGGGTGGGCGTTGATCTCCAGGGCCGTGCCGGTGCGGGCGCAGGCGGCGAAGACCGCGTCGAGGTCGGCGTCGACGCCGGGCCGCTTGCCGATGATCCGGGTGGTGGGGTGGCCGATGATGTTGACGTACGGGTTCTCACAGGCCCGTACGAGCCGGCGGGTCAGCGCCTCGCGCCCCTGGTTGAAGTACGAGTGCACCGAGGCCACGCACAGGTCGAAACCGGCGAGGAACTCTTCGGGCCAGTCCACCTCGCCGTCGGGGCCGATGTTCAGTTCGGCGCCGTGCAGCAGCCGCATGCCGGCGCGTCCGCCCCGGGGGGTGTACGCGCCGTCGAGCTCGCGCACCTGCTCGCGCTGGGCCAGCATCCGCTCGTCGGTCATGCGCTGCATGGCCATGTCCGGCCCGTGGTCGGTGATCGCGTAGTAGGCGTAGCCGCGTCCGGCCGCCGCCTCGACCATCTCCGGAAGCGGGGCGAGGCCGTCGGTGAGATCGGTGTGGGTGTGCAGATCGCCCCGCAGGTCCGCCTCCGTCACCAGGTCGGGCAGCTCGCCGCGCAGCCCGGCCTCGATCTCCCCGCGGTCCTCGCGCAGCGTGGGCGGGATCCACGGCAGGCCGAGCCGGGCGTACACCTCGTCCTCCGTCTCGGAGACGGTCCTCTCGCCGCTCTCGACGTCGAAGAGCCCGTACTCGGAGAGCTTCAGCCCCTGGTGCACGGCCAGCTCCCGGGTGCGGATGTTGTGGGCCTTGGAGCCGGTGAAGTACTGCAGTGCCGCTCCCCAGGAGTCCGGCGGCACGACGCGCAGATCGACGGCCAGGCCCTTGGAGGTGCGCACGGACGTCTTCTTCTCGCCCCGCGCGATCACCTCCGTCACGTAGGGCAGCTCGGTGAACGCCCGCATGATCGGCGCCGGCCGGTGAGCCGCGGCGAGGACGTCGATGTCGCCGATCGTCTCGCGGAGCCTGCGCAGTGACCCGGCGTACGCGCACCGCCGGCAGCCCGTGACCCGGGACAGCCCGGCGACGATGTCGTCGGCGACGTCCATGGCGACGTCGAGCTGGACGCGGTTCCCGGCGGACTGCAGGAGCTCGATGCCGTGGAGGATGTTCTCCTCGGTCCTGGGCCCGAAGCCCTTCAGGTCGCGCAGCCGTTCGGCGTGGATGGCCTCGGCCAGTTCGTCCACCGAGGAGATGCCCAGCTCCTCGTACACCGTCAGCGCCTTCTTCGGGCCGAGCGTGGGGATGGCCGTCAGACGGCGGACCCCGGCGGGGATCCTCGCCCGCAGCTCCTCGACGGCGGACACGCTGCCGCTGTCGAAGTATTCGAGGACTTTCCGGGCGATCGACTTTCCGACGTTCGGAATCTCCTGAAGGCCCTTGAGGTCGAGCGTGGAGACGTCGGCGTGGTGGCCGCCGACCGCCCTGGCAGCCTTCTCGTAGACACGTGCCTTGAACGCGTCTCCTCCGGTGATCGAGATCAGGTCCGCGTACTCCTGGAGCAGTGCGGCGACCTCGTCGTTGGACCGGGCCACACCTTCAGGGTAGGCAGATCGCGACGGACGCGCCGCCCTCCCCCGTAGAGCAGATGACAGCAGTCCACAGGGAGGGAATCGCAACGTGGCAGGGCACAGGTTCAGGGGCGCCAGGGGTACGGCGGTCGCGGCGGCGGCGATGGCGGCGCTGACCGCGTCACAGGCGCCGGGGGCGGCCCCGGCGCGGGCCGCCGCACCGGTGGAGCGGCCCGCCGCCGGGCAGGGTCCGAGCATGTCCGGCGACACTCCGTACCGCACGGAGCTTCCGCCGCTGAAGCGGGCCGGGCAGGGCAGGAAGGCTTCGGTGGGCGGTGGCGCGGTGCCCGCGACCGTCTTCGCCGCCTACCGGCACGCCGAGGCGGAACTCGCGCGCACCGCGCCCGGTTGCCGGCTCAGGTGGCAGCTGCTGGCCGCGATCGGCCAGGTGGAGTCGGGGCAGGCGGAGGGCGGCCGGGTGACCGGCGACGGCACGACGGTGACCCCGATCCTGGGTCCGCGCCTGGACGGCGGCGCCTTCGCCGTCGTACGGGACACGGACGGCGGCGCGTACGACGGGGACGCGGTGTACGACCGCGCGGTCGGGCCGATGCAGTTCATCCCGTCGACCTGGGCCCGCTGGGGCGCGGACGGGAACGGCGACGGGCGGGCCGACCCGGACAACGTGTTCGACGCGGCACTCGCCGCCGGGCGCTATCTGTGCGCGGCCGGGGGGGACCTGTCCGAGCCCGCCGGCCTGGACCGGGCGATTCTCGGCTACAACCACTCGGCGGCGTATCTGCGCACGGTCAGGGCCTGGTACGCGTACTTCCTGGAAGGTCACCGGGTGGTTCCGGACGGCCCCGCCACGGCGCAGGCGCGGCCCTCGGCCCGCCCCGACGACTCGCGGCCGAAACCCGCACCGAAGCCGAACCCGTCCCCTCGCCCGAGCGCCACCCCGTCCCCGGCACCGTCCGCCCCGGCCTCGCCGACCCCCGCCAACTCCCGTCCGGCGAGCGGGAAAACAACGAAACCCCTGGTCCCCGTACCCGACCCCACGGCCGGTCTGCCCAGCGGCGACCTGCTGCCCAGCGGCGGTCCGCTGACCAGTAACAGCGGAGACTCGATGACCTCCACCCCCTCCACAACCGCGGCTACCGGAGGGTAATGTCGCCACCCGCCGGACGGGACGACACCGGCGGGTGAGAGCGAAGGGGCCCTCATGGCGACGGACATGCCTGCGGAGATACGAGCCGCCAACGACCGTTGGCAGCGCATGTGGAGCCACCGCGAGCAGCTGCTCAAGGTGGCCCGGCGCCGGTCGATGAGCCAGGAGGACGCCGAGGACGCGGTGCACGAGGCGATGCTGCGCGCGGCGGAGCGGCCCGATCTGGACGACGAGCGGCTCGCCGCATGGCTGACCACGGTGACCATGCGGCTGTGCGTGGACCGCTACCGGCAGGTCAACCGTGAGGCCCAGGTCCGCACCAGCCCGACGCTGGTCGCGCCCGGACCGGTCCCGGTCGAAGAGGCCGTCTGCGACCGGGCCGAGGCCAGATGGCTGGCCGTGCGCAGCGGGGAGCTGCCCGCCCGCCAGGCGGAGGCGCTGCGGCTTAAGTCCGAGGACCTGGACGTCAGCCAGGTCGCCGTCCGGATGGGGCTGAGCTACCGGACCGTCGAGTCGCTCCTCGCCCGGGCCCGGCGGACGCTGCGGAACTCGCTGGCCGCGACGCTCGGGTTCGCGCTGTTCCTGGTCGGGCGGGGGCGGCTGCGGGCGGGCGGCAAGGCGCAGGTGGCGGCGGCGGCGTCGACGGCGGCGACGCTGGTGGTGGCGGGGTTCGTGCTGCCGTACGCGCTGGACGGGGGCCGGCCGGACACCACTCCCCTGCCCGCCGCGTCCCCCGTGTCCCGGACCACCGCCGGGACCGTACGGCCCGGTACCGGCCGGACGCCCGCCCCGAACGTCCACGAGCTGTCGGCCCCCTCGAGGGCTGCCGGGGCGGCGCCGTCGGACCGCGCCCACGACCGGTCGCTGCTGCCGCTGTCCGTGCCGCCCCTGCCCCAGGCCTCCCTGTCACCGGTGCCGACCGTCCCCGCGGTCCCGAGCGTGTCGAACCTGCCGAGCATGCCCGGCCTGCCCGAGCTGCCGAAGGCCTCCACGGGCCCGACGGCACTGCCGGCCGTGCCGAAGGCTCCCGCCACGCCCTCCGTCCCGGTCGCCGTACCGACCCCGACCGCCCTCCCGTAGACCCGCCGCACCCCGTCCGGAAAAAAATCCGCCTTCTCCGCGACGGACGCCCCGCCCCTCCCCGTAGAGCAGGTGTCGGAACTGCTCCATGGGCCGAGAGGTGGACCGGATGGGTGTCGAGATCTGTGTGGAAGGGCTGACCAAGTCCTTCGGTCACCAGGTCATCTGGCAGGACGTGTCGCTCACGCTGCCCGCTGGGGAGGTCTCGGTCATGCTCGGCCCCTCGGGCACGGGCAAGTCGGTCTTCCTCAAGACGCTCGTGGGACTGCTGAAGCCGGACCGGGGCTCGATCCGGATCGCGGGGCGTGACATCACCAGGCTCCGCGAGCACGAGCTGTACGAGGTGCGGAAGCTCTTCGGCGTGCTGTTCCAGGACGGCGCCCTGTTCGGCTCGATGAACCTGTACGACAACATCGCCTTCCCGCTGCGGGAGCACACCCGCAAGTCCGAGAGCGAGATCCGGCGCATCGTGCTGGAGAAGATGGACATGGTCGGGCTGATCGGCTCGGAGGGGAAGCTGCCCGGCGAGATTTCCGGCGGAATGCGCAAGCGGGCCGGTCTCGCCCGCGCCCTCGTCCTCGACCCCGAGATCATCCTCTTCGACGAACCCGACTCGGGTCTCGACCCGGTGCGCGTCGCCTATCTCAACCAGCTCATCGTCGACCTCAACGCGCAGATCGACGCGACCTTCCTGATCGTCACGCACGACATCGCCTCCGCCCGCCAGGTCCCCGACAACATCGGGCTGCTGTTCCGGCGCGAGCTGGTCATGTTCGGGCCGCGCGAGGAACTGCTGACCAGCGACGAGCCCGTGGTCCGGCAGTTCCTGAACGGCCGGATGCAGGGGCCGATCGGCATGGCGGAGGAGAAGGACGCCGCCCAGGTCCAGCAGGAGCTGGCCGAGCTCGTCGACGGGGCGCCCGTCCAGGCTCTGACTCCCCGCCTGCTGCCGGGGCCGGGCATCACCCGGCCGCCCCGCTGGGAGGCGATCGCGCGGCGCGAGGCCGAGCTGCGCCGCCGGAAGGCGGTGGCGGACGTATGAGGCTGTCACCGACCGGGGCGCTCAGGCACTCGGGAAACCTGTTCGCGATGGCGCTCGACGTCGTGCGGACGATACCCCGACGGCCGTTCCAGGCGCGGGAGTTCATCCAGCAGGCGTGGTTCGTCGCGAGCGTCACCATCCTCCCCACGGCGCTCGTGTCCATCCCGTTCGGGGCGGTGATCGCGCTGCAGATCGGCAGCCTGACCCGGCAGCTCGGCGCCCAGTCCTTCGCCGGGGCCGCCTCGGTGCTGGCGGTGCTGCGGGAGGCGTCGCCGATCGTGACCGCGCTGCTGATCGCGGGCGCGGGCGGCACGGCGATCTGCGCGGACCTCGGGGCGCGGAAGATCCGTGAGGAGATCGACGCCATGCAGGTGCTGGGCATCGACCCGATCCACCGGCTGGTCGTGCCGCGCGTGCTGGCGTCGATGGTGGTGGCGGTGCTGCTCAACGGCCTGGTGTCGGTGGTCGGCGTGGCAGGCGGCTATTTCTTCAACGTCGTCCTGCAGAACGGCACGCCCGGCGCCTACCTGGCGTCCTTCACCACCCTCGCCCAGCTGTCCGACCTGTGGGCGGCGGAGATCAAGGCATTGGTGTTCGGGGCGATCGCGGCCATCGTCGCCTCGTACAAGGGACTGACGGCGCAGGGCGGCCCGAAGGGTGTGGGCGACGCCGTGAACCAGTCGGTGGTGATCACCTTCATGTTGCTGTTCGTGACGAACTTCGTGATGACCGCGGTGTACTTCCAGGTCGTCCCGCAGAGGGGCTGAGGCATGGCGCTGTTGAGAAGTCTGGAGGGGCTGGGCAGCCAACTCTCCTTCTACGGGCGGTCCCTGGCGTGGACCGGCCGCACCGTACGCCGCTACAAGAAGGAGGTCCTGCGGCTGCTCGCCGAGGTCAGCTTCGGGCGCGGCGCCCTCGCCGTCGTGGGCGGCACGGTCGGTGTGATCGCCTTCCTGTCGTTCTTCACCGGCACGGAGGTGGGCCTGCAGGGGTACGCCGCGCTGAACCAGCTCGGCACCTCGAACTTCGTGGCGTTCCTGTCGGCGTACTTCAATACGCGAGAGATCGCGCCCCTCGTGGCGGGTCTCGCGCTGTCCGCGACCGTCGGCGCCGGGTTCACCGCCCAGCTCGGCGCGATGCGGATCAGCGAGGAGACCGACGCCCTCGAGGTGATGGGCGTGCCCTCGCTGCCGTTCCTGGTGACCACCCGGATGATCGCCGGTTTCGTCGCCGTGATCCCGCTGTACGTGGTCGGGCTGCTGTCCTCGTACCTCGCCGCCCGCACCATCACCACCGGCTACTACGGGCAGTCGGCGGGCACCTACGACCACTACTTCCAGCAGTACCTGCCACCGGTCGACGTGCTGTGGTCGTTCGGGAAGGTGCTGGTCTTCGCCGTCCTGATCATCCTGGTGCACTGCTTCTACGGCTACTACGCGAGCGGCGGCCCGGCGGGCGTCGGCGTCGCGGTGGGCCGCGCGGTGCGGACCTCGATCGTGGCGATCAACGTCCTCGACTTCTTCCTGTCGCTCGCAATCTGGGGCGCCAACACGACCGTACGGATCGCGGGGTGAGCCGGATGAGGGTGCTGAGATTGCGGTTGTACGGCGTGGTGTTCCTCGCCGTGCTCGCCCTGCTGCTGTCGCTGTCGGTCGCCGTGTACCGGCAGGCGTTCACCCCGGCCGTACGGATCAGGCTGGAGGCCGGCAGCATCGGCAACCAGCTCGACGCGCGGGCCGACGTCAAGCTGCGCGGGGTGCTGGTCGGCGAGGTGCGCGCGGTGCACGCCGACGGGAGGAAGGCGACGCTCGACATCGCGCTCAAGCCGGAGTACGTCGCGGACATCCCTTCCGACGTGCACGCGCGGCTGCTGCCCAAGACGCTGTTCGGCGAGAAGTACGTCGACCTGGTCGCGCCCGCGCACTCCGCGGCCCGCCCGATCCGGGCCGGTGACGTCATCAGCCAGGACCGCACCCGCGTCGGCATCGAGCTGCAGCAGCTGATGAACGACCTGCTGCCGCTGCTGCGCACCGTGCAGCCCGGCAAGCTCAACGCCACGCTCTCCGCCTTCGCCACCGCCCTGGAAGGGCGCGGCGACCGGATCGGCGACAACCTCACACGCGTGGAGGCCTATCTGCACCGCCTGAATCCTCATCTGCCGTCCCTCACCGAGGACTTCGCCCGTCTGGCCGACGTGGCCGAGGTGTACGGCGACGCGGCACCGGACCTGATGGAGATCCTGCGCAACACCGTCACCACCAGCCGTACCGTGATCGAGCAGCGGGACCGCATCGCGTCCGCGCTCACCACCACGGCCGGTGTGGCGGGCACCGCGGACGACTTCCTCGACGCGAACGGCGACCGGCTGATCACCCTCGGCCGGGTCTCCCGCCCGACGCTGGACCTCTTCGCCCGCTACTCGCCCGAGTACCCCTGCCTCCTCGCCGGCCTGGTCCACGAGGAGCAGGCCTCCGAGCAGGCGTTCCGGGGCGGCAAGATGCACATCACGCTGGAGGTGGTGCACGACCAGGGGGCGTACGAGCCCGGTGAGGAGCCCCGGTACGCCGACCGGTCGGGGCCGGACTGCCGCGACCTGCCGCATCCTTCGGTGCCCGCACCCGGGGTCCACCTCAACGACGGTTCGAAGAAGCCGGGTTCGTCCGGTCCGGCCGGGGTGTCCGCCACCCGGGCCGAGCAGCGGGCCGTCGGCTCGCTGGTGTCGCCCGTGATGGGCGTGTCCGCCGACGAGGTGCCGCCGGTCGCGACGCTGCTGTTCGGGCCGATGGCGCGCGGGACGGCGGTGAGCGTCGCATGAGGACGTCAGGAGCCCGGCAGACCGCCGGGCCGCTGATCAAGTTCAGCCTCTTCGCACTGGTGACGATCCTGGCGACGGCACTGCTCGCCGCCACCATCGTCAACATCTCCTTCACCCCCGAGCACACCTACCGCGCGGTGTTCAGCGATGTCACCGGCCTGGAGAAGGGCGACGACATCCGGGTCGCCGGGGTGCGGGTCGGCGAGGTCGAGGACATCCGGATCAAGGACCGGACGCTGGCGGAGATCACCTTCAGCGTCGGCGCGGACCGGCCGCTGCTCACCAGCACGCACGCGGTCATCCGTTACCGGAACCTGGTCGGGCAGCGGTACGTCGCCCTGACCGAGGGCGCGGGCGACGGCACCCGGCTGAAGCCCGGCGCCACCATCCCGCTGCGGCGCACGCGGCCCGCGCTGGACCTCAACGCGCTGCTGAACGGCTTCAAACCGCTGTTCGCCGCGATCAGCCCGCAGGACGTCAACCAGCTCGCCACCGAGATCATCAAGACACTGCAGGGCGAGGGCGGCACCGTCAACAGCCTGCTCGTGCACACGGCCTCGCTCACCACGACGCTGGCCGATCGCGACAAGCTGATCGGCTCGGTGATCGACAACCTCAACACCGTGCTGGGGACGCTGGACAAGCGCGGTGCCCGCTTCTCCGGGCTCATCAAGCAGCTGCGGCGGGTGATCTCCGGTCTGTCCGCCGACCGCAAGCCCATCGGGGAGTCGCTGGTGAACATCGGCGGCCTGACGGACGCCACCTCGGGGCTGCTGAAGGACGCGCGGCCGCCGCTGAAGGACGACATCGCCCAGCTGACCGATCTCACCGGAACGCTGAACGACAACGACAAGACCGTGGAGGGCGTGCTGAAGCGGCTGCCGAACAAGCTCAACGCACTGACGGGGACCGCGTCCTACGGCTCGTGGTTCAACTTCTACCTCTGCGACTTCGACGGCCGGATCGTGCTGCCGAAGACGAAGCAGGTGCTCAGCCCCGACCTGCACGTGGCGAGGGCGAGGTGCGGATCATGACCCGTACATCCCGCGTGAACCGGACTGAACCGCTGGTCAAGGTACGCGTCGATCCGCCGAAGCTGCCGCGGATACGGCTCCCGCGTCGGGCGCCCCGCCCCCGCGGGCCGGAGCCGCTGGTGAAGGTGCGCATCGAGCCGCCGCGGATAAGACTCCCGCGCATCCGCCGCCCCCGCCTGATTCCGTTCCGCGAGCGCAACCCCGTCGTCATCGGAGCCGCCGGCCTCACCGTCCTCGCGCTGCTGACCTTGGCCGCGTTCAACGTCGACAGCCTGCCGTTCATCGGCGACGGCCGGACGTACAGCGCGGCCTTCTCGGAGGCGGGCGGTCTCAAGCCCGGCGACGAGGTGCGCATCGCCGGGGTCAAGGTCGGCAAGGTCGAGGACGTCGACCTGGACGGCGACCACGTCAAGGTCACCTTCAAGGTCAAGGGCGATCCGCGGTTCGGCACCGAGACCGGCGCGTCGATCCGGGTCAAGACGATCCTCGGCGCCAAGTACCTCGCGCTGCACCCCAAGGGACCGGGGCAGTTGAAGTCCGGCAGCGAGATCCCGCTCAGGCGGACGGTCGCGGCGTACGACGTCGTGCAGGCCTTCAGCGACCTGACCACCACCTCGGAGAAGGTGGACACCGACCGGCTGGCGAAGGCCCTGGACACCATCTCCACCACTTTCCAGGACTCGCCCGCCGAAGCACAGGCGTCCATCAAGGGCCTGTCGAGGATCTCCCGGACGGTGGCCTCGCGCGACAAGGCCCTGGGCGAACTCCTCGACCACGCGAACGGCACCACGGGCGTGCTCGCCGAACGCTCCGGGGACTTCACCGCCCTGGTCAAGGACGGCGACAAGCTGTTCAAGGAGATCAGCAAGCGCCGCAAGGCGATCCACAAGCTGCTGAAGACCTCCGCCGCGCTCGGCATCGAGCTCTCCGGCCTGGTCGAGGACAACGACAAGGAGATCGGGCCCGCGCTGAAGGGCCTGAAGCATGTGGTGCAGATGCTCGAACGCAACCAGTCCAGCCTCGACCGCAGCGTCAAGCTGCTCGCGCCCTACGTGCGGCTCTTCACCAACACCCTCGGCAACGGCCGCTGGTTCGACTCCTACGTGCAGAACATGGTCGCCGCTCCGGTCGCGCCGCGGACGGGAGGCACGCAGTGAGGAGCCCGAAGAAGCGCCTGGCCCTGATCACCGCACTGGCCCTCGTCGCCGCCCTCGCCTACGTGCTGTGGCCGCGCCCCGAGCCGGTGCGCGTCACCGCGTACTTCCCGCGCACCGTCGGCATCTACCCCGGCTCGGACGTCCGCGTGCTCGGCGTGCGGATCGGCGAGGTCAGGAAGATCACGCCGGAGGGCGGCCGGGTGCGGGTGGAGCTGGAGTACGACGAGGGGCGCAAGGTCCCCGCCGACGCCAAGGCGGCGATCATCAACTCCTCGGTGGTCAGCGACCGTTACGTACAACTGCTGCCGGTGTACCGGAGGGGCCCGGTGCTGCGGAACGGTGCCGTCATCCCCGAGTCGCGCACGGCCGTACCCGTCGAGCTGGACCGCATCTTCGACGGCCTGCACACCACGGCCGACGCGCTCGGCCCCAAGGGCGCCAACAAGGACGGCTCCCTGTCGCGGCTGCTCGGGGTGAGCGCCGACAACCTCGGCGGCCAGGGAGAGAACCTCCACCAGACGGTCCACGACCTGTCGCAGGCGGTCACCACGCTGTCCGACGGCCGCACCGACCTGTTCGGCACGGTGCGGAACCTGCAGGTGTTCACGGCGGCCCTCGCGGCCGACGACAAGAGCGTGCGGTCGTTCAACACCAGCCTCGCGGGCGTCGCGAAGCAGCTCGCCGGCGAACGCAAGGACCTCGCGGACGCACTCACGAACCTGGGGACGGCGCTCGGCGACGTGTCGGAGTTCGTGAAGAACAACAAGAAGTCCCTGACCTCGAACGTGAAGGGCCTCAGCAAGGTGACCAAGGTGCTCGTCACCGAACGGGCCGCGCTGGACGAGCTGTTGCGGGTGGCCCCCACGGGCCTGTCGAACCTGAACAACGCCTACAACCCGTCCGCGGGCACCCTCGACACCCGCAACAACGCCCAGCAGCCACAGGACCCGGCCTCGCTGCTGTGCTCCGTGCTGAAGACGACCGGCGACGAGGGCGGCAAGAACCCCGACTGCAAGGAGCTGAAGGAGCTGTTCGACTCCCTGCCGAAGGTGCCGCAGGGCTCCGCGGTGACGGGCACGGTCGACCGGACGCTCGGCGGAATCCTGGGGGCGAGCGCATGAACGCACGGCGCAAGGGCGGGGCGGTCGCCTGGGCGGCGGTCGGTTCGCTGCTGCTGACCGGCTGCGAGTTCAACGGCTGGTACGACGTCCAGCTCCCCGGCGGCGCCGCCGGGGACGGCCACGCCTACCACGTCACCGTCGAGTTCCGCGACGTCCTCGACCTGGTGCCGCAGTCGGCGGTGAAGGTCGACGACGTCACCGTGGGCGCGGTGGAGAAGGTGGAGCTGGACGGCTGGCACGCGCGTGTACGGCTGCGGATCGCCGACTCGGTGAAGCTGCCCGCCAACGCGGTCGCCGAGCTGCGGCAGACCAGCCTGCTCGGCGAGAAGTACGTGGCGCTCGCCGCCCCGACCGGCACCGCGGCCGTGGGCCGGCTCCGCGACGGCGACCGCGTCCCGTTGTCCCGCAGCGGCCGCAACCCGGAGGTCGAGGAGGTGCTGTCCGCGCTGTCCGCCCTGCTCAACGGCGGAGGAGTGGCCCAGCTCAAGACGATCACCGTGGAGCTGAACAAGGCCCTGGACGGCCGGGAGAACCGGGTCCGCTCCCTGCTCAAGGAGCTGGACACGTTCATCGGCGGTCTGGACGACCAGCGCAAGGACATCGTCCACGCGATCAAGGCCGTCGACCGGCTCGCGGGACGGCTCGGGAAGGAGAAGAAGACCATCGCCAAGGCCGTCGACACGATGCCGCCCGCACTGAAGGTCCTGGCCGGCCAGCGGCGCGATCTGACGAAGATGCTCACCGCCCTGTCGAAGCTCGGCACGACGGGCACCAAGGTGGTCACCGCCTCGCACGACGACACCGTCGCGAACCTCGAGAAGCTCCGGCCGATCCTCCAACAGCTGAACAAGTCGGGCGACGACCTGCCCAACTCCCTGGAACTGCTGACGACCTACCCGTTCCCGCGCAACGCCACGGACGCCGTCAAGGGCGACTACGTCAACCTCCACATCACCGCCGATCTCGACCTGGCGGACCTCTACGGGAACATGACGGGCGGCAGCTCCGGCAAGGGCGACGGCGATTCCCACAAGCCCGGCACCCCCGGCGTACCGGATCTCCCGGATGTCCCGGACCTGCCGAGCGTGCCGACACCGACCGCGCTGCCGAGCACACCGGGCCTGCCGGCGTCGCCCTCGGTGCCGTCGGATCCCTCGGCCCCCTCGGGCGGCGGCGGGCCGCTGTGCCCGCCGGTGTGCACCAGCGGCTACGCCACCGGCGCTAAGCCGCCCGAGGGGATCGACCTCGCGCTCGCCGAGCTGATGCTGAAGGGGATCCAGCCGTGATCACTCGTACGGTCAAGGCCCAGCTGCTCGCCTTCGCCACGGTCACCGCCCTGGGGGTGTCGTACGTCGGCGCCGAGTACACCGGTCTGGTGGACGACGTCCTGGACCGCGGCTACACCGTGCGGGCCGACTTCGCCGACTCCGGGGGCATCTTCCCCGGCGCCGAGGTCACCTACCGCGGGGTGCCCGTGGGCCGCGTCGGCGCGCTGAGGCTGACCGGCGCCGACGGCGTCTCGGTCGCCCTGGACATCGACGACGGGGCGCCGCGCATCCCGGCGGACACCCTCGCCGTGGTGGCGAACCGTTCGGCGGTGGGCGAGCAGTACGTCGACCTGCAGCCGCGTACGTCCACGGGCCCCTACCTCCTCGACGGCAGCACCATTCCGCGCGGCAGCACCCGTGTGCCGCTGCCCCCCACCGACCTGGTGCTCAGCCTGGACCGGCTGGTGAACTCGGTCGGCAAGGACGATCTGCGGGTCACCGTCGACGAGTTGGGCAAGGCGTTCTCCGGCACCGGGCCGGACCTGAGCCGGCTGGTGGACTCGGGCAACGCGCTCGTCGAGTCGGCGTCCGAGTCGCTGCCCGAGACGATCTCGCTGATCGAGGACTCGCGCACGGTCCTCAAGACACAGGCCGACCAGGGCTCGTCCATCAAGTCGTTCGCGCACGATCTGGCGGCGTTCAGCGCGCAGTTGAAGTCGAGCGACGGTGACCTGCGCAAGCTGATCGGCAACGCCACACCTGCCGCGCAGCAGATCAATTCGCTGCTGAAGTCGACCGGGCCCCGGCTGTCGGTCCTGCTGGCCAACCTGATCAGCGGCGGCCAGGTCACTCTGGCGCACCTGCCCGGCGTGGAGCAGTCCCTCGTCACCTTCCCGGCGCTGGTCTCGGGCAGCTACACGGTCGTCCCCGGCGACGGCACCACCCACTTCGGGCTGGTGGTGAACGCCGACGACCCACCGGCGTGCACCCAGGGATACGGCACGGCGCGGCGCGACCCCTCGGACACCAGCACGCGCGAGGCGAACACCGACGCGGGCTGCACGGCCCCGCGCGGCGGGCGGACGTCGGTGCGGGGCTCCCAGAACGCCCCGGGTGCGCGGGCCGCGTCCGGCACGAACCAGGCGGCGTACGTCACGCCGTACGACCCGGAGACCGGCACCGCCACCGGCCCGGACGGAAGGCCCGTCGAGATCGGCTCGACGGGTGGCCAGCAGACGGTGTTCGGAAAGGAGTCGTGGCAATGGCTGCTCGTCGGCCCCATGGAATGAACGGGAGGGCGCTCACGGTCGGCCTCGTCGTGGCGATCGTCCTCACCACCGCGGTCACCGGCTGGCTGGGTCTGCGCCTGCACCAGCAGCACGGGACGGAGCGGCGGCACCAGGACATCCTGGCCGCGGCCCGCCAGTCGGCGCTCAACTTCACCTCGCTCGACTACCGGCACTACGAACGGGACAGCGCGAACGTGCTCAAGGGCGCCACCGGCGACTTCAAGAAGCAGTTCACCGCGCAGACGGCGGAGCTGACCAAGCTCGTCGCCGCGAACAAATCCGTGTCCGAGGGCCAGGTCCTCGACGCCGGCATCGTCCGGTCGGACGCCGGCTGGGCCCGCGTCCTGGTGGTCGCCGACAGCAAGGTGACCAACACCGCCGTGCCCCAGGGCGAGGCGCGCACGTATCGGCTGCAGCTCGACCTGGTGCACCGGGGCGGGCGCTGGCTGACCTCCGACGTCGAGTTCGTGGGCTGACCCGGCACCCACCAGTGAGGAGCACAATCATGGCGAACACGACCACCCGGGGCCGCGGTGCCGGCACCACCGGCCGCCGGACCATGACCGCCGCCGCCCGCGCGGCGGCCAAGCGCGCCGAGCGCGGTCACCGCGAGCCGGGCCCGGCCGCCGCCGAGGAGCCTCCGCTCCGGACGGCCGGAGGCACGGTCCTGATCGAGCCCCCGGGCGGCTGGGACGACCCGCCCGAGCCGTCGCCGGAGTCCTTCGAGGAGGACGCACAGGAGGACGGCACGCCGGACGACGAGCCGTCACGGCGGTCGCGGCGGCGGCTGCTCACCGCGCTGCTCGGCATCGTCCTCGTGGCGGCCCTGGTCGCGGCGGCCGTCCTCGGATGGCAGTACCGGCAGGGGCGGCGCGCGGAGGCCGCCCGCGGTGAGGCGCTCACGGCCGCGCGGAAGGCGGCACCGGTCGTGCTGTCGTACGACTACCGGCATCTGGACCGGGACTTCGCCCGGGCCCGTGACCGGCTGACCGGGCACTTCCGTGACGAGTACCGGAAGACCACGTCGCGTGTGGTCGGGCCGACGGCCAGGAAGTACCACGGGGTGGTGAAGGCGACGGTCGCCGAGCCCACGGACAGCGGCGCTCCAGCGGCCTCCGTCGTGTCGGCCTCACCGGACAGGGCCGTGGTGCTGCTCTTCGTCAACCAGGTCACGCAGAGCACCCAGGTCTCCGGCTCCCGCCTGGACCTGAACCGGGTGCGGATGACGATGACCCGCACGTCGGACGGCTGGAAGGTGAGTGCCGTCGACGCGCTGTGAACCACCTCTTCCGATACGCCCTCGCGCCCTCGGCGCGGGGGCGCCTTTTTGTGCCGCTCTTACGGAATCACAGGGAAGGGGATGCCACCCCGAACCGGCGGCGCGAACGGTGAGCAGCGTGACCATGGCGCGGCCGTCACGGCCGGGCGGCCGTCCGGGGCGGTGACGGTGCCGGTCCGGCTCGCGGAGCGCGGCGCATTTTTGTACCGGCCCGCCGTCCACCGGGCGGATGCTCCGACAGGGTCGCCCAGGAACAGGTGCCGTACGCCGTGCGGTGCACACCGCACTGCCGGCTCAGCGCCTCCACCATCATCAGTCCCCGGCCGCCCTCCGCGAGGTCGTCGTACGGGGTACCGGTGGCGGGAGGGTGCCACGTGCCGCTGTCGAAGACCTCGATCCACACGTCCGCCCGGGAACGCGTGAGCCGGAGGCTGACGTCGGCGGAGCCGCTGTGCCGGACCGTGTTGGTCACGAATTCGGAGACGACGACGCGTGCCGCGTCGACCACCTCCTCGCCGATCCGCCATGCCGTCAGCTGTGCCCCGGCGAAGGCTCTGGCCTGCGACACCGCCCCCTCTTCGGCCGGCAGCGCGCAGACGGCGAGTGCGCTGGGGTGCTGCGGGCGCGGCTCCCTGGCATCGGGCGCCGCTGCCCCGTGGTGGCGTGGTTCTCGGTCTCGGGCAGGCATGACAACTCCTGTCATGACAGACGTAGGGTCACACGACGACGAGGGCGTGGAGCGTGCGCGGTCCGTGCACGCCTTCCACCCGGTCGAGTTCGATGTCGCTGGTCGCCGAGGGTCCGGAGACGAACGTCAGCGGCCGTACGGGATCCAGGCGGGCCAGCGCCTCGGGAACGCGGGCCACGACCTGTTCGGCCCGCAGCACGCACACATGGTGGTCGGGCACCAGGGTCAGGGCGCGTCGTCCCTGTCCCGGACCGCCGTCCAGGACGAGGGTGCCGGTCTCGGCGATCGCGACGGCGGCGGTCGTGACCACGCTGTCGACCCGGTCCAGTTCGCGCACGGGCACCCGTGGACGGTCGTCCAGCACCCGGAGCGGGTCCAGCGCGGTCTGCCAGGAGGGGGGAAAGCCCTGCGGCACCACGACGCACGCGGCACCGCGGGCGGTCAGGGTCTGCGCGATGGCCGTGGGGACCGCCCCTTCGGCCACCAGCCGCACCGAGGCGCCGTAGTCGGCGAGCCGGTTCATGAGCAGTTCCACCGCCTCCGTGGATCCGGCAGCCGCCGTACCGCTCCGCGCGTAGGCACGGGTGACCGGCACGTCCTCGGGGCGCTCGTCTTCGGGGACGTCCGTGAGCGCCCGCCGGATGCGGCTGAGCACTTCTGTCCGTGCGTTCACTGGTGTGTCCTCCTCCACCAGGCCCGGAAGCTCTCCCGGGCCGGGGCCGGTATGTCACGTGCCTCGGTCCACGCCGAGGGCGGGCCGGGCAGCCGGCCGATCCGGCCGTCGCGGCCCACCAGCCGGCCGGCCGCGGCCGCGGCGCGCTGCGCCGCCGCCAGCCGGGACGGGCTGGAGAGCACCGAGCGCGCCGCCGCCATGGCCAGCCGCTCGGGACTCGGCACCCTGCGCGTGCGGGCCTCGTCGACCACCCGGGCCCGCAGATGGACCAGGACCTCCGGAATGTTGATCTTGACGGGGCAGACCTCGTAGCAGGCTCCGCACAGCGTCGAGGCGTACGGCAGCGAGCGGTCGGCCTTCGCCGCCGTGCCGCGCAGTTGGGGGGTGAGGATGGCGCCGATCGGGCCGGGGTAGACCGAGCCGTAGGCGTGTCCGCCGACGCGCTCGTAGACCGGGCAGACGTTCAGACAGGCCGAGCAGCGGATGCAGTTGAGCGTCTGGCGTCCGACGGGGTCGGCGAGCGTGTCGGTGCGGCCGCCGTCCAGGAGCACCAGGTGGAAGGCGCGCGGCCCGTCGTCGGCGGTGGTGCCGGTCCAGGACGAGGTGTAGGGGTTCATCCGCTCGCCGGTGGAGGAGCGGGGCAGCAGTTGGAGGAAGACCTCCAGGTCCTGCCAGGTGGGGACGACCTTCTCGATGCCGACGACGGAGATGAGGGTTTCGGGCAGGGTGAGACACATCCGCCCGTTGCCCTCGGACTCCACGACGACCGCGGTGCCGGTGTCGGCCACCAGGAAGTTCGCTCCGGAGATCCCGACCTTGGCCCGCAGGAACTTCTCCCGCAGATGCCGGCGGGCTGCCTCGGCCAACTCCCGTGGATCGTCGCCCAGATCGGCCGGCGCCGGACTGCCGTGGTCGCCCATGGTGCGCAGGAAGATGTCCCTGATCTCCGCCCGGTTGCGGTGGATGGCCGGCACCAGGATGTGCGAGGGCTGGTCCTCGCCGAGCTGGACGACCAATTCGGCCAGGTCGGTCTCGTACGCGGCGATGCCCGCGTCGGCCAGCGCCTCGTTCAGGCCGATCTCCTGTGTGGCCATCGACTTGACCTTGACCACCTCCCGCTCGCCGGTCGCCTGGACGAGGTCGACGACGATCCGTGCCGCCTCCTGGCCGTCGCGCGCCCAGTGCACCCGGCCGCCCGCCGCGGTGACCCGCTCCTCGAGCCGCAGCAGGTAGTGGTCCAGGTGGCGCAGCGTGCGCTCCTTGACGGCCCGTCCGGCCTCGCGCAGCGCCTCCCAGTCGTCCAATTCGGCCACCGCCTCCGCGCGCTTGTGGCGGATGGTGGTGGTGGCGTGGGCGAGGTTGTGCCGCAGCCGGGTGTCGGCGAGGGCGGTGCGTGCCGCTGACGGGAACGCGGGAACGCCCAGGAACGTGGGGCCGCTCATGGGGTACTGCTCCTTTCCGTGGCGCGAGGGGACGGCTGCGGCTTCCCGGGGTGCGGGACGGACCGCGGCAGCGGCGGGGCGGCCGGTGCCTGGTCCTCCTCGGTGGCGGCGAGGATCTCGGCCAGGTGCAGGGTGCGCACTCCGGTACGCAGCCGGGACAGGACGCCGCCGATGTGCATGAGGCAGGAGTTGTCGCCCGCGCACAGCACCTCGGCTCCGGTGCCCAGCACATGCCGCGTCTTGTCCGCGCACATGGCCACCGAGGTGTCGTGGTTCTTCAGCGCGAAGGTGCCCCCGAAGCCGCAGCACTGGTCGGCGGCCGGCAGTTCGACCAGGTCGATGCCGCGTACCGCCCGCAGCAGGCTGAGCGGCTTGTCGCCCACGCCGAGCATGCGCTGTGCGTGGCACGTCGGGTGGTAGGTGACCCGGTGCGGGAAGCAGGCGCCGACGTCGGTGACGCCGAGGACGTCGACGATGAACTCCGACAGCTCGTAGACGGCCGGCGTGTCCCGCACCGCCGCCGACAGCCGTGCGTCCCCGGCCACTTCGGCCACCCGCCCGTGGTACTCGCGCACCATGGCCGCGCAGGAGCCCGAGGGGGTGACGACCGCGTCGTAGCCGGCGAAGGTTTCGGCGAAGCGGCGCACGAGCGGCACGCACTCCCGCTGGTATCCGGTGTTGAAGTGCATCTGGCCGCAGCAGGTCTGGCCGGCGGGGAACTCCACCGCGCAGCCCAGGCGCTCCAGCAGCCTCACCACCGCCCGGCCGGTCTCGGGGTAGAGCGTGTCGGTCAGGCACGTGACGAACAGGGCGATCCGCATGATTCCTCCGGTCGACGAGGGCGCGGCGGCGCTCACGGGAGCATCCGGGCGAGCAGGCTCGACTGCAGCAGGACGAGGACGCACATGGCCAGCAGGAGCAGCAGGCTCCACTTGACGGCGGCCCGGAACAGCACCGACTCCCGGCCGACCAGGCCGACCGCGGTGGCCGCGATGGTGAGGTTCTGCGGGCTGATCATCTTGCCGACGACCCCGCCGGAGGTGTTGGCCGCGACGAGCAGGGTCGGGTCGAGCCCGGCCTTGTGTCCGGCGGCCTGCTGGAGCGTGGCGAACAGCGCGTTGGCCGAGGTGTCCGAGCCGGTGACCGCGGTGCCCAGCCAGCCCAGGATCGGCGAGAGGAAGGCGAAGGCGGTGCCCGCACCGGCGATCCAGGTGCCGATCGTGATGGTCTGACCGGACAGGTTCATCACGTAGGCGAGGGCCAGCACCGAGGCGACGGTGAGCAGGGCCCAGCGCAGCCTGACCACGGTGGCGCCGAACTCCCGGACCGCGGTGAGCGGGTTCACCCGGTACACCGCGGCGACCAGCACGCCGGACAGCAGCAGCAGCGTGCCCGGGGAGGACAGCCAGGGAAGGGTGTAGACGGTGGCGGTGGAGGGCTGCCCCGCCGCCGTGAGGATGTGCCCGTCCAGCCCCGGCCAGCCGAGCTTGAGATCGGTCGTGGCCAGGAACTCCTTGGCGGGGGTCCACAGCTTCGCCAGGGAGAAGACCGCGATCACGATCAGGTAGGGCAAGAAGGCCATGACCACCCCGGTTCCGCCCTCCGGCTCCCTGGCGGTCGCGGTGCCGGCGGGCGCCGGACGCGTGGCGGTGGCCGCGCCGGCCTCCCCCGGGGCGCCCGACGGCACGCCATGGTTGGGGCCCGCGCCGGAGCCACCGCCGCTCTCCGCCTCCCGCTCCCGCAGCAGGGTGGCCCTGGCTTGCTCCCCACCGCTGGGCTGCCACACGCGGAGGAAGAGGACGACCGCCGCCAGGGCCGCGAGCGAGGCGATGATGTCGGTGAGCTCCACCGAGATGTAGTTGGAGCTGACGAACTGGGCGACGGAGAAGACCGCGCCGCACACGAGCGCCACCGGCCAGGTCTCACGCAGTCCGCGTCGGCCGTCGACGAGCACGACGAGCAGCAGCGGCACGAAAAGGGCGATGATGGGTGTCTGACGGCCGACGTAGGCACCGATGTCCGTGTAGGGGATCTTCGTGAGGTTGCCCGCGGTGATGATGGGGATCGCGATCGCACCGAAGGCGACGGGCGCGGTGTTGGCGACCAGCACGGTGAGCGCGGCCCGTACGGGAGCGAAGCCGAGAGCCATGAGCATGACGCCGGTGATCGCCACGGGAGCGCCGAATCCGGCCAGGGCCTCCAGCAGGGCGCCGAAGCAGAACGCGATGATGACGGCCTGGACCCGAGGATCGTCGCTGATCAGACCGAAGGCGCGGCGCAGGTCCTCGAAACGGCCGGTGACGACCGTGAGTTGGTAGACCCAGATCGCGGTGACCACGATCCACATGATCGGGAAGAGGCCGAAGCACGCGCCTTCGCTCGTCGCCAGCAGGGCGAGCTTGACGGGCATGCCGTAGCACGCCACGGCGACGGTGATCGCCACGGCCAGCGCGGCGAGCCCGGCCCAGTGGGCCTTGAGCCGCAGTCCGCCGAGGAGCAGGAACAAGGAGAGCAGGGGCAGGGCGGCGACGAGAGCGGAGAACGCCAGGCTGTCCATGAGTGGGGAGAGGTTCGGCTGGTACATGCAACCCTCACAGCGGAGCTTGGTCAGACCATGATTTGGCTCTTCCACGCTGACACCTCTCCGTTGTCTCTGTCCAGAGGTAGGACGCAGCAAATTCGCTTTGGTCAGACCAAAGAGCGGGCGCCTCAAGCTATGATCAGAAGGGCAGGCATTGCACCACCAGGATGAAAGGGCTTTCCATGGCGGAGTCGAGCGCGTCTTGGGAGCCGGTACCGCGTTCCCGTACTTTCGAGCTCGTGCTGGCGCGTATCGAGGACCAGATCCTGGCGGGCAATCTCGGTGTCGGTGACCGGCTACCGCCGGAGCGCGAGCTGGTCGAGCTCCTCGGAGTCAGCCGAGCGGCCGTCCGGGAAGCCCTGCGGGTCCTGGAGGCACAGGGGGTACTGCGCTCCCGCGTGGGCACCGGGCCGGGTTCGGGCAGCGTGATCTCCGCCATGCCCAGCAACGGCCTGACCCAATTGCTGCGCCTGCACATGGCGCTGGCGAACTTCCCTCTCGACGACGTGGTCGAGGCACGCGCCACGCTCGAACGCGCCAGCGCCCGCCTCGCCGCGGGCCACGCCAGCCAGGAAGACCTGTCCCGGATCCGGGAGCCGCTCGTCCGTATGGACGACAAGGCCCTGGGCCGCGAGCTGTTCAACGACTACGACACCGCATTCCACGTCGCCATCGCCGAGGCCGGAGGCAACCGGCTGATGGCGGACATGACCGTCGCCGTCCGCAACGCCGTACGGCGCACCCTGCTCACCGTGTTCCACAAGATCGCCGACTGGGAGCCGATCGCCGTCCGGCTGCGGGCGGACCACCACGCGATCTACAACGCCATCGCGACGGGCGACGTGGAGCGCGCCGGTGATCTGGTGGAGCAGCACATCCGCGGCTTCCACGACGATGTCGTCCGCAAGGCCCTGAACATGCCGGAGGCCGAAGCCCCGGGAACGACCGGCGCCGCGGCGACCGGGACGGGGACGGAGCCGGCCTAGTGCCGTGGCCCCGGCCGTAGCGTGTACGGAGGACGCGGTTGTCCGCCCGGCCCGACCGAGCCGGCCCGGCCGCGCCCCCGCGCGGCGGGGCAGGACGCCCACGGACGACCCCGCCCGGGCACGCGTCGTGCGGACGGCGATCCGGACCGACGACGCCGAGCGCCTGACGGCGCTGACCCTGCGGCGGGTCGCCACCGAGCCGGACGTGGCCACCATGTCCCTCTGCCGGCACGTGCGGAACAAGCAGGAACTCGTCGCGCCGATGGCCGGCGCCGCCTTCGGCGAGGGGCCCCCGCCCCGGCCGGGCGGAAGCCGGCGGGAGCAGCTGGAACGCTCCGCCCGGACCAGTGGACGCTGGACCGCGTCCATCCCTGGCCGGCCCGGACCATGAGCCTGAGCAGGCCCCTGCCGGCGCTGGGCGGCATGCGGCACATCGACCTCGCGCTCCGCGCCCTGGACGGGCACGGACTCGACGACAACATCAGGCTGCACACGGCCATCGCGTTGTTCGGGTACGTCCGCGGCACGGCGGCGGACCTGGAGAGCGAGGAACAGGCCGTCCGGGACACCGGTATGAGCGGCGAGGAGTGGCTGGAGAGCCGGGAAGAGGCCATGGCGGCCCCTCTGGCGATGGGACCGCTCCCCGCCCCCGCCGCCGTCCGGCACGGCACCGGCGTCGACATCGGCGTGGAGTCGCTGTCCGAGTACGGTCCGCGGCGCCTGCCGGACGGTGTGGCACTTCTCGTCGCGGGGGCGGGGCCGCCGATCCGCCCGGCGTGCGGATAGATCCGCCCCGCAGCAGCCTGAAGGCATGACACATCCACCGACGGAGTTTCCGCACATCGTGGTGCACGCCCCGGCCCTGGACGGCTCGCGGCGGGTCACCGAGGGGGACGTGACCCTGGGGATCGCCTCCCACCTGGACGACGTGGTCGAGATCCTGCGGCTGGCCGACCTGGACCGGATCGAGGTCGAGGAGAGCGACCTCATCGAGTGGCAGGGCGGCGGACCGGACGACTGGCCGGGGCTGTCGGAGCACGAGGAGCCGTGACAACCGGGAGGACGGGAGCGCGCGTACGGCGCCGGGCGCAGCCCGGCTGCGCAATCCTCAAATCAAGCTCTGAACAGCGCCGCGGAGGCTTCGACCGCCCCCGGCGGCGGGCACACTCCTTTCACGCGGGGCCCGTCGTTCACGGGGGCGGCGGGCCCCGCACGGGGATGTGGCATGGGCAGCACGACGGCGATCCCGCTCGAACCGCACGAGATCGCGCTGGTCCGGGCGGTTCTCGCGCCGCGGTGGCGGTCGCCGTGCCGGCCCTGCATCTGCTGGGGGCGGCGGAGCGGCCGGGGCGGGCACCATGCGCGCCTCGGGCCCGGCGGAGGGTGCGGACCTCCCGCCCCTGCCGCCCTTCCCCAAGGCCGTACAGGGCGCGCTCTGCCGGCCCGCGGGGATACGGCGGTTGCCGGACCGGCGGGGCGTACCACGCGACTCAGTCCTTGGGACGGTTTCAGCTGCGGGACGGTGTGAAGGCCCCCGGGTTCCGCAGGAACGCCAGCGTGTGCCGCAGGAACAGGTCGGGGCGCTCGTTGTACGGCTCGTGGGCGGTGGGCAGCAGGACACTCACGGTGTGGCCCGGCAGCGCGCGCCGGGCCCGGCGGCCGTCCAGGAAGGCGGGCACGACGGGGTCTCGGCGGCCCCACAACAACAGCACGGGTACGTCGATGCCGCCGGGGTCCTCCAGCCCGAACTCCGGGTCCGCGAAACCGCGCCAGATCGCGCAGTGCACGGCCAGCCTCTCCGGCTGGTACGGCAGCCGGCGGGCGCGCCGGAAGGCGGCGCGGGCACTGGGCGTACGGAGCCGTCCCAGATAGGCCCGGGCCAGTGGGACGACGAGCCGGCGTGCCACGGCCGGGCGGCCCATCGCCTCCCGGCAGAACCAGCGGGTGAGCGCCCCTTGCCGGGTGAAGCCGGCCGGGTCGACCAGGACCAGTCCCGCGATCCGCGCCGCGTGCCGCCCCCGGGCGAGCCGGCAGGCCACGTACCCGCCGACGCTGTTGCCGACCACGGTCACCGCGCCCGTGTCGTCCAGCGCGTCCAGGACCCGCTCCGCCACCTCCACCAGCCGCTCCGGCGTGACCAGCGACGGCTCGGCCACACTCGACTCGCCGTACCCCGGCCAGTCGACCACATGGGTGCGGTACCGGTCGCTGAGGGCGGGCAGCACCGCGTCGTAGTCCCGGCCGTCCCCGGGGTTGGCGTGCAGCACCAACAGCGCGGGCGCTCCCACCGGACCGGCGCACCGCACGACGACATCACCGACCGCTGTGGAAACCGTCATCCGCACGGGGCGAGCATGCCGGACGCTCCGGGAGAGGCAAAGGGGGCGTGGCCTCTGGCCGGGGTCTCACGCCGGCACCCGGCCCCGTCCCCACCGGCCCCCGCTGTCACCGTCCCCGTCGGACCTTCAGCGTCCTGATGGCCGTCGGCGCGTGACCCGGCTCGGTGGCCGGTTCCTCGAACTCGACGACGCCGCGATGGCGTTGGTGGCGGACATCGAGATGTTGGTGACGCGCTCGAGGTCGCCTCGACCACGACCGGCACCCGGAACTCGGCGGCGAGCTTCTGGGCCTGCTCGAAGGCGGCGGCGAGCTCTGCCTCGGCTGTCTTCGGCTGTCGGATTCGCACTCCCGTCGCGCCCCGCGGTGAGCAGCAAATTCCGTATAGCAGAAATTGTTTTCTACTATCTGGAAGCAATGCAGGTGGGTACGCGAAAGCCGTCAAGACAGGGGCAAGTGAGGGACAAGCGGGGCCCGCCCGGAGGACGATGCGGCCATGTCCGAGAGCGTGCCGGTGCGCTGCCCGGCCTGTCGGCGCGAGCACGTCTACACCGCGCCGTCGTATCCCTGCGCCTGCGGCGCCCCCGTCAGCCCGCCGCTGGACCGGCGGGCCGCGCCCACGGCCGTCGCGCACCGGGCCTGGGACGAGGACTGGGTCACCGTGCGCTGCCTGTCCTGCGGTCGCCGCGACCAGTGGCCGCACCCGGAGCTGGGCTGCCCGTGCGGGACCGTGCTGCGCCTCCCGGTCTCCGGGGCGACCCCGGCGGCCCGCCCCGGCCCGGCCCCCCGTCCGGCACGCCGCCCGCCCTTCCAGCCGGTGACCATCCGCACCGCGCGCGACGCGGTCACCGCCGCCGCGCTCTACCTGCGCTGGCTCGGCTACCGGGACATCCGCCGCGCCGACCAGCGGCCCCCCTCCGGCATCGGCCTGGCCGCCCGCGGACTGCTGGCCCAGGTCGACCCCACCGTGCGGCCGGCCTCGCTGCGGGACGTGGAGTGCCTGTGGCTGACGGCCATGACGGAGACCGCCGGCTGCGTCTACTTCTCCCTCGCCGGGTACGCCGACGACGCCCGCGCCCGCGCCGACACCCTCGGCGTCCCGCTGTTCGTCCTGGACCTCACGGGCACCCCGCAGCCGGTCAACGCCGTCGCCGACGACCTGGACGCCACGGGCGCGTGAGCACCGACGGGGCTACTGACGTCGCAGCGGGTACTCGTGCTGCCCGGACCGCACCGGCTCGCCGCGCCGGCCGTGAATGGTTGCCGAGGTGACGACGACGCCGTTGTCGCCCCGCGATTCGAGGCCGGTGACGGTCAGCGCCGGGTGCCGGCGCTCTCCAGCAGGCCGGCGGTGTGGGCAGGCTCTTGCGGCCGCCTGCGCTTACTCCCCGTATTTCTCCCGCAGTTCCACCTTGCGGACCTTCCCGGACACCGTCATCGGGAAGGCGTCGAGGACCTCCACCCGGCTCGGCACCTTGTAGTGCGCGAGCCGTCCCGCGCAGAAGGCGCGGATGTCGTCCAGTGTCGGCGGGTCGGCCGGGTCGCGCGGAATGACACAGGCCAGGACCTCCTCGCCGTACGTCTCGTGCGGAACCCCCACGACCTGGACGTCCCGGATCCCGGGGTGGGCATAGAGGAACTCCTCGATCTCACGCGGGTAGATGTTCTCGCCGCCCCGGATGATCATGTCCTTGATGCGGCCGACGATCTCGACGTACCCGTCCTCGCGCATCACCGCGAGATCCCCGGTGTGCATCCAGCGCCCGGCGTCGATCACCTCGGCGGTCTTCTCCGGCTCGTTCCAGTAGCCGAGCATCACGCTGTAGCCGCGGGTGCACAACTCCCCCGCGCTGCCGCGCGGTCGGGTCACCCCGCTCACCGGGTCGACGATCTTCACCTCCAGGTGGGGCAGCACCCGGCCGACCGTGCCCGTGCGGTGTTCCAGGTCGTCGTCGATGCGCGTCTGCAGCGACACCGGCGAGGTCTCGGTCATGCCGTAGCAGATGGAGACCTCCTCCATGTGCATCTCGGCGACCACCCGCTTCATCACCTCCACCGGGCAGGGGGAACCCGCCATGATGCCGGTGCGCAGGGTGGAGAGGTCGAACGTGGCGAAGTCCGGGAGGTTCAGCTCCGCGATGAACATGGTCGGTACGCCGTACAGCGAGGTGCACCGCTCCCGCTGGACCGCCTCCAGCGTGGCCTTCGGATCGAAGGCCGGCGCCGGGATGACCATGCAGGCGCCGTGCGAAGTTGCGGCCACATTGGCCATTACCATGCCGAAACAGTGATAAAAGGGTACCGGAATGCAGATCCGGTCCCGTTCGCTGTAGGCGATCAACTCCCCCACGAAGTACCCGTTGTTGAGGATGTTGTGGTGGGAGAGGGTGGCCCCCTTGGGGAAGCCCGTCGTCCCCGACGTGTACTGGATGTTGATGGGGTCGTCGCACGACAGCTCCCCCGCCCGGGCGAGCAGTTCGGCACGCCGGTCCGGCGTCCCCCGCCCGATCATCGCGTCCCAGCTCGGGTCCCCGATGTACACGGTCTCCCGCAGCCGCGGGCATCTCCCCCGCACTTCCTCGACCATCGCCCGGTAGTCGCTCGTCTTGTGGCCGACCGAGGCGAACAACAGCGAGATCCCGGCCTGGCCCAGGACGTACTCCACCTCGTGCGTGCGGTAGGCCGGGTTGATGTTCACCATGACCGCGCCGACGCGGGCGGTCGCGTACTGGACCAGCACCCACTCGGCGCAGTTGACCGCCCAGATGCCGACCCGGTCGCCCTTGGCGATCCCGCTCGCCAGCAACGCGTACGCCAACCGGTCGACGTCGGCGGCGAATTCGGCGTACGTCCAGCGCCGCCCGGACACCACGTCGACCAGCGCCTCACGGTCCGGCCAGGCGGCGACCGACCGGTTCAGGTTGGCCCCGATGGTCTCACCGAGCAGGGCGGTGCCGCCGGTTCCGTGCGTGTACGACAGTTCGGTCACCGGAAGTCCTCCTCGCGGTACTCCTTGTCCGAGCCCGCGGCCGTGGCCTCGCGCAGCTCGATCCGGCGGATCTTGCCGGAGACGGTCTTGGGCAGCTCGCCGAACTCCAGCCGGCGGACGCGCTTGTAGGGGGCGAGAACCTCGCGGGAGTGCTCGAAGAGCACCTTGGCGGTGTCGGGGCCGGGCTGCCAGCCCTCGGCGAGCACGATGTACGCCTTGGGCACGGCCAGGCGCAGCTCGTCGGGCGCGGGCACGACGGCCGCCTCGGCCACCGCCTCGTGCTCCAGCAGGGCGCTCTCCAGCTCGAAGGGGCTGATCTTGTAGTCGGAGGCCTTGAAGACGTCGTCGGAGCGCCCGACATACGTGAGATATCCGTCTTCGTCCCTTGCCGCGACGTCGCCCGTCCGGTAGTAGCCGCCCGCCATCGCCTGGGCCGTGCGGTCCGCGTCGCCGTGGTACCCGGCCATCAGGCCCACCGGCCGCGCCGACAGGTCGAGCGCGATCTCGCCCTCGGCCGCGCCGGGGGCGCCGGAGACCGGGTCGAGCAGGTCCACCGTGTAGCCGGGGCTGGGCCGGCCCATGGAACCGGTCTTCAGGGGCTGGCCGGGGCTGTTGGAGACCTGCACGGCGGTCTCGGTCTGTCCGAAGCCGTCCCGGACGGTGACGCCCCAGGCGTGCCGTACCTGCTCGATGACCTCCGGATTGAGCGGCTCACCGGCGGCGACGGCCTCGCGGGGCGGGGTGGCGAGCCGGTTGAGGTCGGCCTGGATGAGCATGCGCCACACGGTCGGCGGGGCGCAGAAGGTGGTCACCCCGGCGCGGTCCATCTCGGCCATGAGGCGGGTCGCGTCGAAGCGCGTGTAGTTGTAGAGGAACACGGTCGCCTCGGCGTTCCACGGGGCGAAGAGGTTGGACCAGGCGTGCTTGGCCCAGCCGGGCGAGGAGATGTTCAGGTGCACGTCGCCGGGCATGAGGCCGATCCAGTACATGGTGGCCAGGTGCCCGATCGGGTACGAGGTGTGGGTGTGCTCGACCAGCTTGGGGCGGGCGGTCGTGCCCGAGGTGAAGTAGAGCATCAGCGGGTCGTCGGCGAGGGTGGGGCCGTCCGGGAGGAACTCGGCGGCGGCGGTGTACGCGTCCTCGTACGGCTCCCAGCCCTCCTCGGGCAGACCGCCGACCGCGATACGGGTGTAGGCGCCGGGCACGTCGGCGAACTTGGCGGTGTCCTCCGCGCGCACGATCACGTGCTTGACCCGGCCCCGCTCGACGCGGTCGCGCAGGTCGGCGGGGCCGAGCAGCGGGGTGGCGGGGATGACGACCGCGCGCAGCTTCATCGCGGCCAGCGCCGTCTCCCACAGCTCGGCCTGGTTGCCGAGCATCACCAGCACCCGGTCCTCGGGCTCGACGCCGCGCGCCCGGAGCCAGTTCGCGGCCCGGTTGGAGCGTTCGGCCAGTTCGGCGAAGGACAGCCGGGTCTCGGTGCCGTCCTCCTCGACGATGTGCAGGGCGGTGCGGTCGTTGCCGTACGCGATGGCGTCGAACCAGTCCAGCGCCCAGTTGAAGTGCCCGGGCCGGGGCCAGGCGAAGCCCTCGTACGCCGTGGCGTAGTCCTCGCGGTGTTCCAGCAGGAAGTCCCGCGCACTGCGGAAGAGCTCCGTCGCCGTCGTCATCCGTCCTCCTCCTCCGGCCGCTCGGTGCCGGACCATTGCCGGGCGGCACTCTGGCATCGTGTAATCCGTGATGCAGGTCTCACTACCCCCGAACGGGGGTGTGGACTGCGCGAAAGCCGCGATGAAGGGGCGAAGAGGTGACAGCAGACGCCGCGGGGGCGGTGGAGATACGCAGTGCGCTGGCCCGGCTGCGGCGCACGACCGGCCTGCCGGTCGCCTTCGGCGGCCTGGTCGATTCCGGCCGGCCGCGGATGCGGATCAGCGAGCTGAGCGGCACGGCCACCATGGCCCTGCGCTCGCTCGCGGTGACCGCCGGCAACGGGTTGGGCGGCAAGGCGGTGGCGCTGGCCCGCCCGTGCGCGGTGACGGACTACTCCGCCTCCCGGCAGATCAGCCACGAGTACGACGTGCCGGTGGCCGCCGAGGGCCTGCGCTCGGTGCTGGCCGTGCCGGTGGTGGTACGGCGCCGGGTGCGGGGCGTGCTGTACGGAGCCCTGCGCACGGCCCAGCCGCTGGGCGACCGCACGCTGGGCGCGGCGGTGGCGGCGGCCCGGGACGTGGAACAGGCGCTGGTCGTCCGGGACGAGGCGCGGGTGCTGCTGACCGCGGCCCGGCCGGAGCCCGCCCCCGGCGCGACGGCCGCGGGCGCGGCCTGGGAGCAGGTGCGCGAGGCGCACGCGGCGCTGCGCGCGCTGGCCCCGCGGATCACCGACCCGGACCTGAGGTCCGAACTGCTGGCGGCCTGCGGCCTGCTGACCGCCCCAGGTCCGGCGGCCGGCCCGAGTCTGACCCCCCGCGAACTGGACATCCTGACCTGCGTGGCGGACGGCGCGACCAACGCGACGGTGGCGGAACGGCTCGGCCTGCGCCCGGAGACCGTCAAGGGATATCTGCGCTCGGCGATGCGGAAACTGGGCGCCCACACGCGCGGGGAGGCGGTGTCCACGGCCCGGCGCGCGGGCCTGCTTCCCTAGAAGGCGGATGAAGATGTTGGGTTCTGGCCCTGCCGCGTGAGCGGTAGGGCCAGACTCGTTGTGTGGCGATGGGTGAGTGGGTCGGCGAGAC